>CAZADJ010000010.1:0-26073 GCA_964483845.1 uncultured Actinomycetota bacterium
CGACCATGCCGACGAGCGCACGCGCGTACAGCGGCGCCATCGCCGGCTCGTAGCCGCGCGCGGAGAACTCCCGGGCGAGCAGCGACTCCGCGTTCGCCGCGACGTCGCCGATGACGCTGGGGAGGCTGCCGGCGGAGCTGCCGACCGGTGCGTCGCGCACCAGCACGCGGAAGCCGTCACGTTGCTCCTCGATGTAGGTGAGGAACGCGCTGGCGGCGCGCTCGACCGCGGCGCGCGGGTGGTCGGCGCCGTCGAGCGCGGCGGCGATCGCGCCGAGCAGACGCTGGACCTCGCGGTCGACGACGACCGCGTACAGGCCCTGCTTCCCCCCGAAGTGCTCGTAGACGACCGGCTTGCTCACGCCGGCGCGGTCGGCGATCTCCTCGACCGACGCCGCGGCGAAGCCACGCTCGGCGAACACCTCGCGACCAACCCCGACGAGCTGCTCGCGACGCTCGCGACCGCTCATGCGGGTCCGGGCGACGGTCTCTCCTGCCATCATCTCCGACCGTACTACAGGCCCCGGGCGGGACCGGAAGCGGTCAGCGCGCGAGACGTCTCGGGTCGCCGGCCCACTTCTTGGCGATGCTCCGCGCGCTCGGGAGCCGGATGTTGCGCGCCAGGCCGACCTGCTCGAGCGTGCGGATCACCCGCCAGGACAGGTCGATCTGTCCCCGCAGCAGGCCGTGCCGTGCCGAGGTCGGGAACGCGTGGTGGTTGTTGTGCCAGGACTCACCGAACGAGAGCACCGACAGCGGCCAGTTGTTGGTCGCCTCGTCGCGGGTCTCGAAGGGCTGCTCGCCGAAGAAGTGGCAGATCGAGTTGATCGACCACGTGACGTGGTGCAGGAGGAAGACGCGGACCAGCCCGGCCCACACGAACCCGGTGAACGCGGCCCACAGCGAGCCGGTCACCCCGAACGCGATCGCCGGCGGGGCGAGGAAGGTCACGGCGGTGAGCACCGGGAACCAGCGGTCGACGGTGACGATCAGATCCTCGTCGACGAGGTCGGGCGCCCAGCGCTCCTTCACGGTCCCGCTCGGCGTGATCATCCAACCGACGTGGGCGTGCCACAGCCCCTTCAGCACCCCGCGCAGTCCGGTGTCCTGGACGAGGTGCGGCGAGTGCGGGTCCCCGTACTCGTCGGCGTACGCGTGGTGGCGGCGGTGGGTCGCCACCCACTCGATGATCGAGCCCTGGACGGCCATCGATCCCGCGACCGCGAGCACGGCCCGCACCGGCTTCGGCACCTCGAACCCACGGTGGGTGAACAGCCGGTGGAAACCGACGGTCACGCCGAGGCACGTGAAGATGTAGAAGCCGACGAGCAGGCCGAGGTCGAGACCGGTGATGCCCGACCCCCACAGCAGCACGATCGCCGCGATCACCCCGAGCAGCGGGCCGACGGTGAAGATCACCGACATGCGCCGCTGGAAGCGGACCTCCTCCGGGGTGACCTTGCGCACCCCCTTGAGCCGGGGCGGACCCTCCTCCGCGAGCGCCCGGTCCATGATCTCCTCGGCGTCGTCCGGGAGGACGGCGTCTGGGGGTGCGCTCGTCGCGGCGTCGTGATCGGTCGGGTGGTCGGTCTCCGGCGGACTGAAGGTGCGGGCCATCGGCGCTCCATCTCGTAACCTACGCTTACGGAAGCGTAACCTACGTTACCGTAACCTCAACCGCCAGCTCCGGGGACGAGGACACGGAGCACCCCCCGGCGCTTCCCCACCCGCAGGGTCGGGGGCGCCACGAAGGTCTCACCGTCGCGCGCCACCCGCACCGCCGCCTCGGCCGTCCGGATCGTCAGCTCGCTCACCAGGCGCTGCTCGTAGGCACCGGAGCGGCCGAGCCGTCCGGTGAGGAGACCGACAGCGGCCCGGAGCCGGGCCCAGGTCGGTTCCGCGCGGATCACGCGCACGTCGATGACGCCGTCGTCGAGGCGGTCACGCCGCGTGGGTGCGTACCCGGCCGGCGTGAAGGCGCAGTTGCCGAGCACGAGGAGCCACGCTCGCAGCGGACGGCCGTCGAGCTCCACCTCGATCGGCTCCTCCGTGCGCAGGATCCGTCCGAGCCCCACCGCGGTCGCGGGCCACTTGCCGATGCGGTCCTCGAGCCGCTCACGGATCTCCACCATCTCGGGGTAGCCACCGATGCTCGCGGCGTTCACGAAGCACCGTCCCGCGATCTCGCCGACGTCGACGTCGAGGCACCGGCCACTCCGCAGCGCCTCGCGGGCGTCCTCGAGCCGGCTCATCCCGAGCGTGCCGGCGAAGTGGTTGCGCGTCCCGGCCGGCACGACGAGCAAGGGAGCATCCGCGGCGATCGCAGCCTCGGCGGCGGTCGCGATGGTGCCGTCGCCGCCGGCGACCCCCAGGACCTCGGCGCGACCGGCGGCGTCCTCGAGCGACGCGGCGAGGTCGTCCGACCCGGGATCCACCTCCGCGATCTCCGCGTCGGGGAGCATCGAGCGCAGACGTGCCGCCACATCACCGACGGGTGATCCCGCCTCGACGTTGACGACGATCACGCATCCGTTCCCGGTCGGACGTGGCTCGACGCGACCGGATGCTGCTCGCGCCCGGGTGGGTGGGTGCCGCGGCCAGGCGGCGCTCGTCGCCAGGGCGGCCCCCGCACCGATCGCCGTGCCGACCGCGACGTCCCCCGGGTAGTGCACCCCGACGTAGACGCGCGAGGCGGCCACCCCGACGGCGAGGAGGCCGAGCGGGAGCGCCAGACGGGGGTCCTCGAGGGTGGCGCCGGTGGCGAACGCGGCGGCGGAGGCGGCGTGGCCGGACGGGAACGACCACGTCGTCGGCTGCCGCTGCAAGCGACGCACCACCGGCGTGCGGTCCAGCGGCGGCCGCCGGCGTCGTGCGCCGAACTTGACCGGGACGTTCACCGTCGCCGAGGTGATGGCGAGCGCGGTCAGCCCGCGGAGCGCCGCCCGTCGACCTCGTCGCCCGCCGAGGAGCGCGAGCACCACCCCGATCACCACCCACAGGACGCTGCGATCCGCAGCGCGGCTGAGACGAGGGAGCAGCCGGTCCAGTCCCGGCACCCGCAGATCGGCGATCCGGTCGAACAGCGCCCGGTCCGCCGCGCCGACACGTCGGCGCCAGACATCCATCCGCACGGCGTCACCGATCGACGGGGTCCCGGTCACCGCCTGCACCCAAGCTGGGCGACGTCGCCGCCGCCACCGCACGCACGCGGCCGTTCGGCGGGTCGTCCCGGGCCCGGCAGGCGTGGCAGGCGGCGATCAGCGCGTGACGACGTTCACGACGCGTCCGCGGACGACGATGACGTCGGCCACCTCGCGACCGGCGAGACGGTCGACGATGCGCTCGTCGGCGAGCGCAGCGGCCAGCAGCTGCTCGCGGTCGGCGTCCGCGTCGACGGTGACGACGGAGCGCACGGTCCCGTCGATCTGCACCGGCACGTCGATGCGCTCGACCGCGACCAACGTCGGATCGGCCTCCGGGTAGTCCTCGTGAGCCAGCGACCGGGTGTGCCCGAGCCGCTCCCACAGCTCCTCGGCGACGTGCGGTGCGAACGGCGCGACGAGCAGGACCAGCGGCTCGGCGATGTCGCGCGGACAGGTCCCCCGGTCGCGCACGGCGGCGGCGACCTCGTTGGTGAGCGTGACCAGCGCGGCGATCGCCGTGTTGAACTTCAGCCGATCGATGTCGGCGCGGACCGCGTCGACGGTGCGGTGCAGCGCCCTCCGCAGCTCCTCGTCCGCGGGCGCCTCGTCGACCCGCGGCTCGCCGGTGTGCTCGTCGATCACCGCGCGCCACAGGCGCTTCAGGAAGCGGTGCATGCCGACGATGTCATCGGGCCGCCACGGACGGTCCGCGTCGAGCGGGCCCGACGCCATCAGGTAGAGACGCAGCGTGTCCACGCCGTGGTCCGCGATCACGTCGTCGGGTGGGACCGAGTTCTTCAGGCTCTTGCCCATCTTGCCGGCACGCGCCTCGACGGGCCGGCCCCGCCAGCTCGGTCCGTCCACCTCGTCGTGCTCGACCTCGTCCGCGGGCACGTACACGCCGCGGTCGTCGACGTACGCATCGGCCAGGACGTAGCCCTGGTTGTAGAGGCGCTGGAACGGCTCCGGGGTGCAGACGTGGCCGAGGTCGTGGAGCACCTGGTGCCAGAAACGCGCGTACAGCAGGTGCAGGACGGCGTGCTCGACGCCGCCGACGTACAGGTCGACGCCGCCCGGGCGCCGACCGTCACCCATCCAGTAGCGCTCGACCTCCGGGTCGACCGGCCGCTCGTCGTTGCCCGGATCCAGGTAGCGCAGGTGGTACCACGACGAGCCGGCCCACTGCGGCATCGTGTTCGTCTCCCGCCGGTAGGTGCGCGGGCCGTCCCCGAGGTCGAGGGTGACGACGGTCCAGTCGGTGGCGCGCGCCAGCGGCGGCTGCGGGTCGCTGTCGGCGGACGCGGGCCGTGGTGCGAAGTCGTCGAGCTCCGGCAGCGTCACCGGCAACTGGTCCGCCGGGACGGCGTGCGGCAGCCCGTGCTCGTCGTAGACGATCGGGAACGGCTCCCCCCAGTAGCGCTGCCGCGAGAACAGCCAGTCGCGCAGGCGGTAGGCCACCGCTCGGTGGCCGCGCTGGTCACGCTCGAGGGCGGCGACCGCCTCGTCCGGCGGGATCGTCGCGGCCGGGGCCGGCAGCCCGATCTCCGCGGCGAACGCGGCGTCGCGCTCGTCGTGGGCGGGGACGACCATCACCGCGCCCGTGCCGTGCTCGCCGACCACGTGGTCGGCGACGTGGACCGGCAGCTCGTCACCGGTCAGGGGATGGCGGGCGACGACGTCCAGGCGCGTGCCGTGGGGGCGACCCGCGGCGAGCTCGTGGTCGGGACCGACGGCCAGCGCGACGACGCCGGGCAGGGTGTCGACCCGGGTGGTGAAGGTCGCGATGTCGTGGTCGCCACCGCCCACGACCGCGAAGCGCACCACCGCACCCTCGCTGCGCCCGATCCAGTTGCGCTGCATCGCGACGATGTGGTCGGGCCAGTCGAGGTCGTCGAGCCCGGCCAGGAGCCGGTCGGCGTGGTCGGTGATGCGCAGCATCCACTGCGTCATCATGCGCCGGTGGACCGGGTGGTCACCCCGCTCGCTGCGTCCGGCGGCGGTCACCTCCTCGTTGGCCAGGACGGTTCCGAGCGCCGGACACCAGTTGACGGGCGCCTCGACGCGGTAGGCCAACCGGTAGGTGTCGACCACCCGGCGGCGGGCCGTCTCGTCGAGCTCGGACCACGGACGCCGCTGCGGGTTGGGGTCGGGACCGGCGGGGGGACGCACGGTCGGCGGGTCGGTCGGGGCGGGCCCCGCCTTCGGCTCGCGGACGCCCCGCTCGAACTCGTCGATCAGCTCGGCGATCGGTCGCGTCCGACCGACGGTCGGGTCGTGCCAGGAACCGAACAGGCGCGTGAAGATCCACTGCGTCCACCGGTAGAAGCTCGGATCGGTGGTCCGTACCTGCCGGCGCGGATCGTGGCCGAGCCCGAGCCGGTCCAGCTGGCGACGCATGGTCGCGACGTTGCGGTCGATCACCGTGGCGGGGTGCTCGCCGGTCTCGATCGCGTGCTGCTCGGCGGGGAGCCCGAAGGCGTCGAACCCCATGGCGTGGAGCACGTGCCGTCCCCGCATCCGCAGGTAGCGCGCGTACACGTCGGTGGCGACGAACCCGAGCGGATGGCCGACGTGCAGGGTGTCCCCGCTCGGGTAGGGGAACATGTCCAGGATGTAGAAGGGGTCGTGTTCGGCGACGGCGTCGAAGCCGGTGGACAGCGGGCCGGTCGGGTTCGCCGCGTGGAAGGTCCCCGCGTCCGCCCAGCGTCGCTGCCAGCGCCGCTCGATGCGCTGGGCCAGCGCGGGCGTGTAGGCATGGGGCGGTCGGTCGTGCGGTGTCGGGTCCGCGTCGGGCGGGGTCATGATCGGGCCTCCTCGGCCCCGGAACCCCGGGACGTGACGACGCCCCGGGAGGTTCCCCGGGGCGTCCGCTTCGTCGTTGCGTGCCGGTCAGGTGGCGCGGGCAGCCTCCGGGGACCTCCCGAGGAGGAGGCCGTCGAGGGCGTGCGCCACGGTGCTCATGCTCCGATCGTACGAACCCTCCGGTCGGGTGCAAGCCCCTGTCCGAGCACCGCACGCCGGACCCGCCCTCCCGGGGTCGCGCACGACCCGCCGTCGCTGCTGTGATCGGTCACCGTCGCTAGCGTGACCGACGGCCCGGCCGCGCAGCGTCGACCGCTGTCGCGGCCGCCGGGAGGTGTCGGTCGTGGAACCCGCCGAGCGCGACCCCCTCACGATCCGTCGCGCGCTCCGCGGCGACGTCCGCGCGATCGTGGAGATGATCGCGGACGACGACATCGCCGCCGACCGTGAGATGCTGCGTGATCCGCTCCCGGCGACCTACCTCGCCGCGTTCGCCGCGATCGACCGGGATCCGAACCAGCTGCTGGTGGTCGGCGAGGTGGACGCCGAGCCCGCCGCGACGTGTCACCTCACCTTCCTCCCGAGCCTGACGTTCACCGGCGGGTGGCGCTGCCAGATCGAGGCGGTCCGCGTCCGATCCGCCCACCGCGGCCGCGGGGTAGGGCGGGCCCTGATGGACTGGGCGATCGGCACCGCCCGGGGCCGTCGGTGCGTCCTCGTCCAGCTCATGACGGACCGCCGGCGCGACGACGCGCGGCGGTTCTACGCGTCGCTCGGCTTCGAGGCGACCCACCACGGCATGAAGCTGCACCTCGGAGACGAACGGTGACGATCCACCCCTTCTACGCCGCCGAGAACCCGGCGCTGTTCGCGATCGAACGGGCGGCGATGGACCGGCCCGGCCGGGTCGTCACCGCGTTGGACCGCCTCCTGCCCGACGGCGGGACGGTCCTGGACGTCGGAGCGGGCGACGGCTTCACCGGCGAGCGCCTCGCCACCCCCGATCGCCGCGTCGTCGGGATCGACCCGGAGATCCGGACGATGCGACCCGACCGACCGCTGCGGTGGGTCGTCGGGGAGGCGGAGCGCCTGCCCTTCCCCGACGGGACCTTCGCCGGCGCGTACGCGACCTGGGCGTACTTCTTCACCGACCTCGACGACTTCGACCCCGCACCGGGGCTGGCCGAGGTCGAGCGGGTCGTCGCCTCCGGCGGCGTCGTCGCGGTCGCCGACAACCTCGGCGAGGACGAGTTCACCGGGCTGACCGATCAGCGCATCAGCGCGGTGCCGGGATGGTGGCGGGAACGGGGTTTCGAGTTGCAGGTCGTCGACACCGTCTTCTCCTTCGAGTCGATGGAGGACGCGCGGCGGTTGCTCGGCTTCTACTTCGGCGCCCGCGGTCGCAGCGAGGCGCGGCTCGAGCTGTCCTACCGCGTCGGGATCTTCGTGCGGCGGGCCTGACGTCACCCCTCGTCGAGCACCTCACGGACGAAGGCAGCCTTCGCCTCCGTGTAGGCCTCGCGGTCATCACCATGGTGCTCGGCGAGCCGGCGCTTCAGAGATGCGTACGCGCGGCGCACGGCCGCGTCGCGCTGGAGGCGGTCACGGAACCCGAGGATCTCGGCCCAACGCGGATGGGCCGGCTCGACGAGGTGGAGGTGCGCGTAGCGACGGGATCGGCGCGGCTTGATGTAGGTGCGCCGCCAGGGTCGACCGTCGAGTCCGGGTGGGACCAGCTCGTAGCCGAGGTCGGCGACCGCATCGTCGGCCGCCACCGCTCCGGCGACGCTGCGCACACCCGCCATGAGGTCGACGATCGGCTTCGCGGCGAGGCCCGGGACCGCGGTGCTGCCGACGTGGTGCACGTCGTCGACCAGCCAGGGGGCGAGCGCCGTGCGCAGCGCGACGATCTCCCGGGCCGCCCGGCCCGCCCAGGCCGGGTCCGGCGGGACCACCTCGACCGGCTCGGTCGCGTACGCCGGCCACGCGTCGGGATCGGATCCCGCCGGGCCCGCGGGCCGCGCTGGGCCACCCGCCGTGCCGCGGGACGCATCGGTCACGTGACCCCTCCCCGGGATGGGTCGGCCGCCTCACCGGACGGTAGTGAGAGCCGAGCCGCACGGTGCGTGACCGTGTCCGACCGGAAGGGCGGATCGACCGGACCCCGGTGGTCCTGGCTAGCCTGACGGGTCCCGGACGCCTCCTCCGGAGCCGCACGTGGACTGCCGACTCTGTTCGCCGGACCTGTCACCGATCCTCGGCGAGAGCCGCTCGTGGCGCTGGGTGCTGAACCGCAACCAGGATCTCCTCGGGAAGTCGATGCTCGTCTCGCGCCGACACGTCGACCGGGTCGACGACGTGGACGCGAACACCTGGGAGGAGCTCCACCGCTTCCTCCGCCGCGTCGCCCGGCGGACCCGCGAGGTGCTGCGACCAGCGCGTCTGAACCTCGCGTTCCTCGGCAACGAGGACCGCCACGTCCACCTGCACCTCATCCCGCGCTACGCGGAGCCGGTCGCGCTGGCGGGTACCGCCTTCGACGATCCGGGCTTCCCCGGCCACTACGTCGTCGGGCGCGACCGCCGGGTCGACGGCGACGTCCGTGATGAGATCGTGGAACGACTCCGGCTCCGCCCGGCCGATCCGGACGCGACCTTCTACGACCACTTCCTGCCCCCACGGCGGATGCGGCCGACCGCGCTCTGCGTCCTCAGCCGTCACGGTGAGATCCTCGTCGGCGAGGGCTACGACCCGGTCAGCGGGACGACGTTCCTCCGCCCCCCGGGCGGGGAGATCGAGTTCGGCGAGCGCGCCGAGGTCGCGATCGTGCGCGAGGTCCGTGAGGAGCTCGGCATCGATCTCGTCGATGTGCGGCGCCTCGGGGTGCTGGAGGAGATCTTCACCCACCGCGGCGAGACCGGCCACGAGGTCGCGTTCGTCTTCGACGGCCGGGCCGCCGACGAGACGGTGTACGAGCGCACCGAGCTCACCATCCGGGAGGAGGTCGGCGCACCGACGACGGCCTTCTGGGCCAGCCCCGAGGCGCTGCGCGCCGATGCCCGCACGGTCGTGCCGCCCGGACTCCTCGAGCTGACCGGGGGGGACGACTCCGACCGGGGCTGATCCCGGTGCGTGTCTGCGCGTCCCCGCGGGGACCGACCCGTCGGGCCGTTCAGGTGGCCTCGCGGCGACCGAGTGCGAGCGCGCCGGCAGCCGCGATCAGCAGCAGCGCCAGCAGCGCCGCTCCCCCGCCGGTCACCGGTGTCGGGCCGGGATCGGCTCCCGGGTCGTCCCGGCCAGCCGGAGCGGACGTTGCGTCCGCGGCTCCGACGAGGGATCCGACGCCCTGGCTGAAGACCCGCGCCTGCGGGTCGTCGGGGTCGTCGACGCCGCGCTGGTCCCACAGGTGCGACCACGTGAGGGCCCGCCGGTCAGCCACCTCGGCGTCCTCCCAGTAGCCCGGCCCGAAGAGACGGTCCACCCGCACCCGGGCCTGCCGGTCGGGGAAGGTCGGGGTGCCGTAGGCGAGCAGCGACGGGTCGTCCTCGCCGTCGTCGTCGAGCGAGACCACCCGGTAGTAGTAGGTGGTGTCCGGCTGCACCTCGGTGTCGGTGAAGCAGAGGCCGTCGCGTTCGACCGCCGCCCAGGTGGGGTTGTGCGGCGAGACGCAATCCTCCCCGTCGGTGGCCGCGATGAGGCTGTCCGAGCCGATCGTGAAGTCGGGTCGGGTGGATCGGTGCACCTCGTAGCCGTCGGTCTCGTCGAGCGGGTCCCACGCGATGCGCAGCGAGCGCTGCAGGTCGGTGACGCGCACGTTGTCGGGCGCCCCGCGGTCGGCGGAGCGCATCGCCGATTCGGGGATCCCGAACTGTGAGGGCGCCGACCCGGCGCCGTAGAACGCCGTGAGGCCGGGGCCGGTGTCGACGAACACCGGGGTGACCTGGATCTGGAGGGTCTCCTCGAACGAGCCGCGCACGAACACGGTGTTCTCGTTCAAGACCGGTTCCGGGCCGTCCGGGATCACCTGGAACCTGACCACCTGCTGGCCCACGATGCGGTCGGGCTGTGCCCCTGCCTCTGGATCGGGATCGGGGTCGGCGAAGACGGTGACGACCGCCTCGACATCGATCACGCCGAGCGGGTTCGTCGAGCCCCAGTACCACTCGAGGTGGAGGTCGCCGTTGATGTCGCCCGAGTGGTCACCGGTCCAGGTGATGGCGAGCGGGTTGTACGGGGTGTCCGGGTTCGCCAGCGCCACCTCGGCCGTCTGCGTCACCGGCGGCTCGCCATCGGGTTCGTCCTCGCCGAACGTCCCCTCCATCTCGACGGAGTCGACGCCGGGGGTGCCGTCGAAGTACCGCGTCTCAGCGATCACGACCTCGTCGGGCTCGACGCGGCTGCCCGGCGCCTGCCAGGTGGTCACCCCCTCGAGGGGGTCGGGGTAGGTCGCGGTCCCGTCGAGCTGGACGGTGTCGGCGTCGAGACGCTCCGCGTCGAACTCGGTCGACGGCTGGTCGGTGTAGCGCGGCACGTGGACCTCGACGTCGTACAGGAAGCCCTCGCTCCGCTGCGTGTCCTCGGTGTTGTCGTGCTCGCCGCACGGCTGCACCGTCCCGCCGACACGGTGGGTCACCCGCAGCGACCACTCCCCGGCCTCCGGGGCTCCGAAGCTCACCGTCCGGCTGGTCGCCGGCGGGCCGACCACGTCGATGATCCCCTCGGTGTGGATGAGCCCGGCCGACTCGGCCACCGGGAAGGTGCGCGTCGGACCGGGCTCGTCCTCGGTCGCCGCCGGATCGTGGCCCGGACGGAACAGCTCGAGGTACAGGTTCGCCTCCGGGTGGTACCCACCCCACTCGACGTCGACGGTCACCTCCGCGCCGTCGTCGGGCACCTCGAAGGTGTGGATGGCCGCCTCGTCACGCAGCGTGTAGCTGCCCGCCCCGGTGCAGCCGGTCTGGGCGGCCAGCAGCGTGTCCCCGCCCGGGTGTGCGCCGTCCGCGTACGACGGGTGGGGGGTGCCCACCGCCACCCACTCCGGTTCGCTCTCGCCGTCGCCGTCGTAGACGAGCGCGAGCTCCACCGCGGCCGCTACGTCGAGCCGCCCGACCCCCTGCTGCTCCGCCGGGTGGCCCGGCAGCGGCGCGGCGGAGCGCTCGAGGATGTCGAGCAGCTCGTCGGCCGAGGGGCTCCGCCCGTGTGCGTCACGGAACGCCTCGACGACCAGCCCCGCCGCGCCGGTCACGTGCGGCGCCGCCATCGATGTGCCCTGCAGCGGCTCGTAGCACGCCTCGGTCGCGGGCATCCCGGTCCGGCAGGTCGGGGAGTTCGCCATCATCGAGTTGATCACCGCACCGGGCGCGACGATCCCCGGCCGGTACACACCCAGGTCGAACGCCCGGGCCAGCCGGCGGTCGTGGTTGTCGTAGACGAGCTCCTCGTCCTCCTCCTCACCGTCCTCCCCGTCGTCCGCCGGGTGCGGCGCCGCCGGGCGGCCCACCGAGGAGAACGCGGTGATCCCGTCGGTCTTGGTCGACGCGCCGACGCACAGCACGTACGGGCTCACGCACTGCACGCCGAGCGTGTCGTCGTCCGGACCGGAGTTGCCGGCGGCGAAGACGGGGAGCATCCCGACCTCGTTCGCCGTCCTGTACGCGATCGCCTGGGGGTCGTCCGGGCTGTAGTCGCTGCCCGTACTCCCGCCGAAGCTGTTGTTGATGGCGACCACGTCGATCTCGCCGGCTTCCTTCCTCGTGATGAGGTCGTCGTAGGCCGCGACGATGTCGGTGTTGAGCAGCGAGGCGGCGACGTTCGCCGCGTAGCTGCGGATCGACGCCTCCGGCGCCATCCCGATCGTCGCGTGCGGGCTCTCCATCCCCCCGCTGGCCGCACCGGTGCCGGCCATCGTGCCCGCCACGTGCGTGCCGTGACCGTTGTCGTCGACCGCGGACTCGGTGTCGGTGGTGCACTCCACGATCCCGCCGGTGCCGGTCAGGCTCGCGTTGCAGAACTCGATCAGGTTCCCGAAGTCGAAGTGGGTCCCGTCCGCACCGGTGTCCACCACCGCGAGCTCCACGCCGGCGCCCGTGTAACCGTGGTCCTCCCAGACGTCGCGCGCGCCGGTCGTCCAGACCGACTCCTGCATCAGCGGCGCGTACTCGTGCTGGCCCCACACGCTGCGCACCTCGGGGACCGTGCGCAGGGCCGCGAGCTGGCCGCTGGTCAGATCCTCCACGATCATCATCGGCAGCGTGCGCAGACGCCGCCCGTCGATGCCGGCCGCCTCGACCTCGTCCAGTCCACCGCGTTCGTGGGCGGTGACGATCGCGGTGACCGACGTCCCCGAGGAACCGTCCGCGGCGGCTGCGAGCGCGTCCACCAGGGTGGGATCGACCTGGACGTCGGCGACGCGGTCGCCGACGGGCTCGGCCCCCGCGCTCCCCGGTACCACGAGCAGCGCCGCCGTGGTCGCGAGCGCCGTGAGCAGGCCGATGGTCTGGGCCAGCGTCGAAGGTCGCGCGATCGTCATCTTCCGTCTCCGCCGTCGGCGTCTTCGGATCGCGCAGCCTGCGCGCGTACGCAGCAGGACGCGATCTGAGGGGTCGCCCCGGGGGAGACGGGCGCAGGAGCCGGCCTGACCGGCCCCACGACGACGACCGTAGCCGTTCGACCGGGGCGATGCATGACTGCGGCGGGTCGGATCCGCCGGACGTCCGTCAGCGGCGCGGCGCCTCCGTGGCGACGGTCACGGGACGTCGGGGTCGGCCCCGAGACCGCGGACGATGAAGGCCAGCACCTCGTCGAGGACGTCGTCGGGGACCTCGCTGGCCTCCTCACCCCAGAGGATCCACCGCATCCCGATGGCCTCACCGACGCCCATCAGCGCCCAGGCGAGGACCTGCGGATCCGCCTCGACGATCTCACCGTCGCGCATCGCCCGGTTCAGGCCCTCGACGTACCCGGCGGCGATCTTCTCGTAGTGGTCGCGCAGCGCGGGCGGCGAGACGAACTCGGCCTGCCGGATGATGCGGTACAGGGCCGGGTGCTCGGCGGTGAACCGGAAGAAGGCCTCGAAGCCGTAGCGTTCCTGCTCGGCCCGGGTCCGTCCGCGGGTCGCCCCCTCGGTCATCGCGTGACGCACCCGCCGGTTCAGGTCGGCGACCAGCTCGTCGAAGACCGCCCGCTTCGAGGGGAAGTAGCGGTAGAAGGTCCCCTGTGCGACCCCGGCGTGCTCGGTGATCTTCACGATCGACGCCCCGTGGTAGCCGAGCTCCCCGAAGACGGCCTCGGCCGCCTCGAGCAGGGCCGTCCGGGTGCGCTCCCCGCGGCGGGACAGGTGCGTACCGTCCACCGCCGTCGGCGGCGGCGCCTCCTCGACGGCCCAGTCCCCTGGTGACGCGCTTCTCGCCCCGCTCGCCCGCTCCGCACCCGTCATCGTTGCTCTCCTGCCTGCTCGGCGACGCGACGCGCGACGCCGGTCACGTCGAGCTCGAGCGACCAGCCCCAGTCCCCACGGGCGTCGCGGTCGTCGAGCCGCAGCGGCCAGGAGCCGACGATCGCCTCGATCCCGTCGTCCGGCACGAAGGTCAGCTCCGCGTCGGGGACGGTGTCGGTGACGGCGGCGACGACCTCCGCGGCGCTGGGGGCGATCCCCGCGATGTTGTAGATCCGTCGGCTCAGGTCCCGATCCGGCGCGGCGTCCAGCTCGAGCAGCGCCCGCACGGCGTCGTCGACGTGCATCAGCTGGCACCGCACGTCCGCGCCCACCGGCAGGGCGTACGGACGACCGCACGCCGGCTCGTCGAACGCGAGGCTCGTGTAGCCGCTCGCACCCGTGCCACCTCTCCCGTGACCGACGACGGACGGGAAGCGCACCCCCCGGGCGTCCAGACCGTAGCGACGGTGGTGGTACTCGACGAGGCGCTCGCCGAACACCTTCGTCGCGCCGTAGATGGTCGTCGGCCACTGCGGCGCGTCGTCAGCGACGGGATCGCCGGCTCCCCGACCGAACGTCGCCATGGTGGAGGTGAACACCACGCGGTCGAGGTCGAGGATCCGTGCCACCTCGAGCACGTGGTAGGTGCCGTCGGCGTTGGCCCGGTACGCGGCGGTCGGTTCGGCCTCCGCGAGTGCGGACAGCAGGGCGCCACAGTGGAAGATGCGTCGCACCCCGTGGCTGACGCACGCGTCGAGGACGTCGTTCCACCGGGCGAGGTCGCCCGCGACCGTCGTCGCGCCGGCGTCCGCCAGCGCCTCCAGCCGAGCGGCCGCGATGTCGAACGCGACGACCGACGCGCCCCGCCCGAGCAGCTCCCGGGTCAGGTGCCGGCCGAGGAAGCCCGCCGCCCCGGTGACCAGCACCGTCCCACTCCCGTGGCCTCCACCGCTGCCCACGCTCACGTCCGCTCCTCCTCGTCGTCGAACCAGCCGGTGACCTCGCCCTTCACGACCTTGCCGACCGCGTTCCGCGGGAGCTCGTCGACGAAGCGGACGTGCCGCGGCACCTTGAACCCGGCCAGTCGGCCCGCCACGTGGTCGCGGACCGCCTCCTCCGACAGCTCGGCGCCGTCCCGTGGCACGACCGCGGCCGCACCGACCTCCCCCCACCGTCGGTCGGGGGTCCCGACCACCGCGGCCTCCACCACGCCGTCGAGCTCGGCGATCACCGCCTCGACCTCGGCCGGGTAGACGTTCTCGCCGCCGGAGATGTACATGTCCTTCGTCCGGTCGCGGATGCGGTAGTACCCGTCCGCGTCGCGTTCGGCGACGTCGCCGGTCGCGAGCCAACCGTCGACGAACGCCGCCGCGGTGGCGACCTCGTTGCGCCAGTAGCCCGGGAAGACGTTCGGCCCCCGGACCAGCAGCTCGCCGGTCCCCGGACCGTCGATGGGCTCACCCGTCCCGGTGTCCCGCAGCGCGACGTCGACGTGGAGGTAGGGCTTGCCCGCGTAGCCGACCTTGTCGCGGACGTCCTCGGCGGGCAGGCCGAGGACGTTGGGGGCGGCCTCGGTCAGTCCGTATCCCTGGCAAAGTGCGACGTCCCGGGCGAGGTAGGTCTCGATCAGGTGCTCGGGCATCGGCGCACCCCCGACGACGGCCTGGCGCAGGCTGGACAGGTCCGCCTCGGCGAAACCCGGCTGCTCCGCCAGGAACAGGTAGGTCGCCGGGACCCCCATCATCGTGGTGACGCGCTTGCGCTGGATCACCTCGAGCGCCCGCTCCGGATCGAACGCCGGCTCGAGCACCACCGTGGCGCCCTTCCACCAGGCCAGCAGCGGCTGGACGTTCCACCCGCCGACGTGGAACTGGGGCAGCACCTGGAGCACGACGTCGGTCGTGGTGACGTCGATCGTCCGGTCCAGCGACAGGTTGGTCCAGAAGCAGTTCGCGTGCGTGAGCAGCGCGCCCTTCGGGCGCCCGGTCGTCCCCGACGTGTAGACGAGGAGGAGCGGGTCGTCATCGTCCACCCGCGCCGTCCGCGCCGCACCGTCACCCGCCAGCGTCTCGAGCCCGTCCCGGGTGAGGGGGTGGACCCGCGGATCGTGGCTGGCGCCGGCGACGGCGTCCGCGGCGAGGCGGTCGTGGTCGGGGTGGACGAGGAGGAGCGCCGGCTCGGCGTCGTCCAACTGGAAGGCGAGCTCGGCGGGGGCCAACCGCCAGTTCAGCGGCAGCAGGATCAGCCCCGCCTTCGCGCAGGCGAAGAGGACCTCGACGTGCTCCGGACGGTTCCCGGCGAGCGTCGCCACCCGGTCACCGGCGTTGAGACCGGCCCCGAGCAGCCCCGAGGCCAGCCGCTCGCTGCTGCCGTCCAGCTCCTCGTAGGTGGTCCGATCGTCGAGGAAGTCGATGGCGGTCCGGCCGGGGGTCGTCACCGCACGGTCGCGGATCCAGCGGCCCAGGGCCTTCGTCGCGGACGGGGGGGAGGGGCTCACAGGTCTCCTCGGTTCGTCGGGTCGGTCGGGAGGGATCAGGTCGCGTCCTCGACGTCGCCGCCGGTCAGCGCGGTCGTCGTCTCGCGGCCCACCCCCGAGGCACCCCCCGTCACCGAGAGCGACCGGCCGGCGACGCGCTCGATCAGGCTCGCGAGCCCGCCGGGCGCGACGAGGACGACGATGACGAACAGGGTCCCGAAGATGAACAGCGGCTCGGTGAGCGGCCCCTGGAGCACGTCGGGGAGCCCCTGGACGACGTCGGAGCGCGACAGCGCCGGCAGGCGGAGGCTCAGGTAGGCGTACAGCAGCCCACCCAGGGCGGCACCCCACAGCCGGGCCACGCCGCCGAAGACGACCATCACCAGCACGGCCAGGGTGAACAGCGCACTCGCGACGAACGGCGTCGAGCCGCGCACGAGCAGGAGGTAGACGACCCCGCCACCGGCAGCGATGGTCGACCCCAGCACGAAGGACAGGAGCTTGAACCCGAACGGTACGAGACCGAGCAGCTCGACACGGTCCTCGTTCTCGCGGATCGCCTGCCACACGCGGCCCGGGCGGGAGCTGACCGCGAACCACGCCGCCGCGAAGGCGACCACCGCGAAGCCCAGCGCGAGCCAGTAGATGTTGCGTGTGTTCACCACGCCGATGAGGAAGTCGGGGACCTGCGCGCTGGCCAGCGACAGTCCCTCCTCACCGCCCGAGATGCGCAGCGGATCGGAGAGCACGAAGATGTGGAACGCCTCCGCGAACGCGAGGGTGACGAGCGCGAACGCGACCCCACGGACCCGCAGCGCGATGGCTCCGGAGACGGCGGCGAACACGACCACCGAGAGGATGGCGAGCACGGCGGCCACGCCGTAGCTCAGCTCCCCGTGGTGCATGTAGAGGTTCGTGAGGTACACGCCCAGGGCGAAGTACAGCGCGTGGCCGAAGGACAGCAGGCCCGTGTACCCGAGGAGCAGGTCGTAGCTGATCGCCAGACCGGCGAACACGAGGCCGATGGCGAGGACCTGCATCGTCCCCGCCGTGTCGAACGGGCCGCCGAACACGCCGGGGAGCCCGAACGGCAGCAGCGGGAGTATCGCGAAGACGGTGACGACCGCCGCCCCGAGCAGCACGCCCCGCGGCACGCCGGCGATCCGTGGGGAGGCGACGACCCAACGTGGCTCCGTCGGGGCCACCGGTTCTGGGACCGGCTGCTCGTCACGCTGCTGCCGGGTCATCGGACCGACGTCCCGAGCAGACCCTGCGGGCGGACGAGGAGCACCCCGGCGAGCAGCGCCACGACGGCGATGTCGCCGAGGCCCGTCCCGCCGTAGAAGTTCACGTACTGCTGGGTCAGACCGACGAGGACCGCGGCGACCGCCGTGCCGGTGATCGACCCGAGCCCGCCGATCACCACGACGATGAACGCGAAGATGAGGTTCACCGTCCCGAGGTCGGGGAAGATCCCGTGGAAGAAGACCGCGCCGAAGACGCCGCCGAGCGCGGCGAGCAGCCCGCCGACCGCGAACACGAGCGCGAAGCTCTTGCCGACGTCGATCCCGAGCGCGCGGACCATCGCCCGGTTCTCCACGCCGGCGCGGATGATCAGCCCGTGGCGCGTGTACCGGAGGAACCCGAGCAGGCCGGCGAGCGCGATCGCGGCGCTCGCGATGGTGACGAACCGGCTCATCGGCACGCGCGCCCCGGCGATCTCGATCGACTCGCGGAACCACGCCGGGATGGTGAGCACCCGTGGGTCCCAGCCGAACCAGCCGCCGAGCAGCGCGGCACCGGCCAGCACGATCCCGACGGTCACCAGCACCTGTGGGACGTGGTCGCCGTACAGCGGCTTGATGAACGCCCGCTCCGTCACGTAGCCGACGATGAGGCCGGCCACCGACGCGGCGACGAGCGCCACGACGAACCGCAGGCCGAGCGGACCGACGACCTCGAGGTGAGCCATCACCGCCCAGGCGACGTAGCCACCGACGGTGAAGAACACCGCGTGGGCGAAGTTCAGCACGTCCATCAACCCGAAGATCAGCGACAGCCCGCTGGCGATCAGGAAGTACAGGGCCGCGAGGCTGAGGCCGGTGATCGTCATCAGCACGAACGCCGTCACGGTCCCTCCTCCTCCGCCTCACCCTCGGTGGCCTCCCCCGCGGAGACGCCGAGGTAGCGGTTGGTGAGCGCCGGGTCCCCGAGCAGGTCGTCCACCTCGCCGGTGAACACCACGCGCCCCTCGTCGAGGACGATGACGTCGGAGGCGAGCCGTTCGGCGACCCGGAGGTTCTGCTCCACCAGCAGCACCGTCGTGTCGGTGAGCGACGCCTGGAGCGCCTCCACGACCTCGGTCAGGATGATCGGCGCGAGCCCCTTCGTCGGCTCATCGATCAGCAGGAGACGGTTCGGGTTGAGCAGCGCTCGCGCGATCGAGAGCATCTGCTGCTGCCCGCCGGAGAGGGTCCCGGCGGCCTGTTGCCGTCGTTCCTCCAGGATCGGGAAGAGGTCGTAGACGAGGCGGTAGCGGTCGGCCGCCTCCGCCGTGCGCTCCGCCAGACGCAGGTTCTCACGCACCGTGAGCTCGGAGAACACCTCCCGGTCCTCCGGCACGTAGCCGATCCCTCCGCGGACGAGCTCGTGGGTCTCGACGCCGACGAGCGCGCGGTCGTCGAAGCGGATCCGACCGCGGGTGGCCGGCAGCAGCCCGAGCAGCGCGAGCAGCGTCGTCGTCTTGCCGGCGCCGTTGCGTCCCAGCAACGCGGTGACGCGGTTCGGCCGCACCTCGAAGGAGACCCCGTGGAGGATGTGGGCCTCCCCGCGGTTGACGTGCAGATCGGCGACCTCCAGCAGCGGCCGCTCGCCGGTCGCGGCGCCGGCGGGTCCCTCGGTCGTGCCGGGCGCGCTCACAGCGGCTCCCCCAGGTAGGCGTCGCGGACCGTCTCGTCGGCCATCACGTCGGCCGGGCTGCCCGCCGTGAGCAGCTGACCGTGGTGGATCACCGCGATCCGGTCCGAGACGTTGACCACCAGCTCGATGCGGTGCTCGACCATGACGACCGTCCGCCCGCGGCCTTGCACCTCGCGGATGACGTCCACGAGCGGTTGGACCTCCTCCGCCGAGACACCCGCCGTCGGCTCGTCGAGGAGGAGGATCTCCGGGTCGGTGCACAGCAACAGCGCGATCTCCAGCTTGCGCTTGTCGCCGTGCGGCAGGTCGGCGACCGCCAGGTCCGCCCGCTCGGTCAGCCCGACCTCCTCGAGGGCCCCGAGCGCCTTGCGGTTCGCGGTGTCGCCCGGGTGCGGCCGTCGCCAGACGTGGAGGCTCCCGCCGAGCGCGGCCTGCGCCGCGAGCCGGGCGTTCTCGACGACGGTCAGCCCCGGGAACAGGCTGGACGTCTGGAACGTGCGCCCCAGACCGCGGCGCACCCGGTGGGCGGGGCGCATCCGGGTGACGTCCTCGCCGTCGAGCTCGACGACGCCCCCGGTGACCTCGTTCACCCCGCTGACGCAGTTCAGGACGCTCGTCTTGCCGGCACCGTTCGGCCCGATGATGGAGAGGAACTCGCCCTCGTACACCTCGAGATCGATGTCCTCGAGGATGGTGAACCCACCGACCCGCCAGGTGAGGCCGGTGGTGCGCAGGACGATCCGCTGCGCACCACCGGACGTGTCACCTGCCGAGCGCTCGACGTCGACGCTCGACACCGGTGGTCACTCCGCCTCGGGCGGGGCGGTCTCTTCGGGATCCAGCACGCTCAACGACTCGGCCTCGAAGTTCTCGTCGAGGCTGGCCGTGAACATCGGCTGCAGCATGGCGTGGTCGCTGGCACGGATCGTCTGGGTGCCCTTCGGTGCGTCGAAGGTCCAGCCCTCGAGCGCCTCGATCATGCCGTCGACGTCGTCCGGTCCGGCCTCACGGATCGCCTGGACGATCATCTGGGCCGCGACGAAGCCGTCGGGGGTGAAGATGTCCGGCGTGGAGACCGCGTCGTGGTCGAGCATGAAGTCGTTCACGGGGTTGTCCGGCGCGTCGGAGAAGTAGTGCGACAGGAACAGGATCTCCGGGGCCGCCGGGCCGTAGAACTCCCAGGTCGCGCGGTCACCGAGTCCGGTCGTGACGGTGGTCTCGTCGAAGACCCCCTGGGTCTCGAGCGCCTCCCACATCGCACCGGTCGTCTCGCCGGCCCAGGCCACGAACAGCAGGTCGGGATCGCGGTCGAGCACCTGCTGCGCCGCCGGGGTGAACTCGCGCGTGTCGAGCGAGACGAGCACGGAGTCGACCTCCGCACCGAGGCCGCCGAGCACCGCGTCCACGCCGGCCACGTTGGCCTGACCGAACTCGGAGTCCTGCGCGAGGACGACCACGTTCGCGCCCTCGATGTCGTCCACGAGCGTGGCCGCCGTCGCGACGTCCTGGTAGGTCTGGCGTCCCGAGCGGAACGTGTAGCGGTTCGCGCCGGTGACGGCGTCCGTCGCGGCGGGCCCCGAGATGTAGAGGACGGCGTTCTCCTCCGCGAGCGGTGCGAGCTGGACGGCGACGCCGGACGAGACGGTGCCGGCGATGATGTTCGCGCCCTGACCGATGAGGTCGACCGCGGCCGACACGGCCTGGTCCGCCTCGCCCCCGTCGTCGATGATCTCGAACTCGATGGGGCGCCCGTCGACCGCACCGGTGCCGTCGGTGGCGTAGTCGAGGCCCGCCTCGAGCCCCTCGAGGTAGTTCTCCCCGTAGGTCGACAGGAGGCCGCTCGTCGAGGTGATGATGCCGATGGGGATCGGGTCACCCGTCGGTTCCTCGTCCTCGGCTGCGACCTCGTCGTCGTCACCGGGGTCGTCATCGACCACCGGGTCGTCCGCGCCGTTGCAGGCGGCGAGGACGAGCGCGAACACGGCCACGAGCGCGATCAGCGACCAGGGTCGGCCGGTCCGCCGATCGGCGGTGGCCGGCGGGCGTCGTAGGTGTCTCATCGGTGCCAGCTCCTTGCTCCCACGACCGTCGGGGGCCGACGGTCTCTTCCCCGCACCTCCCACCCAGCATCCTTGAGAGGTGAACCAGGTGTCAAGTACGTCCCCCGGAACACGCACGGATGCGTGCGCTCCGCGCTCATCGACCGCCCCACCGGACGACGGAGGCCGCCCACGTGTAGCCGGTCCCGGCGGCGAGCAGCAGGACGAGGTCACCGTCGGCGAGCTCCCCGGCGCGGACCGCCCGGTCGAGGACGAGCAGTGGGTCCACCCCGCTCATGTGGCCGGTGTCGTCCAGGTACGGGGCCCGGTCGGGGTCGACCTCGAGCTCAGCGACGATCGCATCGTGCATCGAGCGCTTCATGTGGATGCCGCAGTAGTAGGTGACGTCGGTCAGCCCGAGGCCCGCGCGCTCGAGCGCGCCCTCCGCGGCAGCGAGGAAGTTGGGGAGGCTGACCGGGTCGAGCCGCTCCTTCATCCCCCGGGGATCGGGCACGTCCAGCATGTGACGGTCCTCCGCGACCGTCTCGTGGGACGCCGGCTCGACGCTGCCGCCGGCCGGCACCAGGACGTCCATCGCGAACGACCCGTCGGTGACCATGTGACAGCCGAGGACCGTCCCCGGCGCCTCCCCGCGGGTCAGCATCATCGCGGCGGCGCCGTCGGCGAAGTTGTAGGTGAAGCGTGAGCGCTCGTTCGTGTAGTCGATGAGCTGCGATTCCTTGCACGCCGCGACCGCGAGCACGTTGTCGAGCTCCGGCTCGGCCACGAGCAGGTCGCGGCAGACCCGCACCGCGACCGGCGTGCCGCAGGAGACGTACTCGAGCTCGAGGGCGAACGCGTTGGTGGCGCCGACCTCGTGGGCGATCAGCGGCGAGACCTGCCAGACGGGGTGGTCCTTCCAGGTCGAGCCGTAGTAGACGACCGCCCCGATGGTCGACGGGTCGACGTCGTGATCCTCGATGAGCCGCCGGACGGCCGCCAGCGACAGGTCGCTCACGTGCTCGTCGGGCGCGGCGATGTGCTTGCCCCGGAGACCGAACTTCTCCACGATCACGTCCTCGGGGATCCCGCTCGCGACCGCGATCTCCGCCGCGGTCATCCACCGTCGCGGGAGGTAGGAGGCGGTCGCGGCGATGCCGACGGTCGTCACTCGGTCTCCTCTCGGCCACCGGACCGCTCGTTGGGGTCCGGCCCGTCGTCACCCGCCGGGGCGAACCGTCGGACCAGCTCGTCCTTGCGCACCTTGCCCGCCGCGTTGCGCGGCAGCTCGTCGACGAACCGGAAGCTCGCCGGGACCTTGTAGGCGGCCAGCGCCGCGCGGCAGCGCTCGCGCAACACCTCAGCCAGATCGGCGGCGTCGCCGGCGTCCTCAGCGACGACCACCGCCAGGCCGACCTCGCCCCACCGCTCGTCGGGGACCCCGACGACCGCGGCCTCGGCGACGTGGCGGTGGTCGTGCAACACCTGCTCCACCTCGGCCGGGAAGACGTTCTCCCCGCCGGAGATGAACATGTCCTTCCACCGGTCGACGATGTAGTAGTAGCCATCGTCGTCGGCTCGCGCGACATCGCCCGAACGCAACCACCCGTCGGCGGTGAACGCCTCGTCCTGGGCGTCGGGGCGCTCGTGGTAGCCGGGCGTGACGCCGGGCCCGCGGATCCAGAGCTCGCCAGCCTCCCCCGCCGCGACGTCGTCCCCGTCCCGGTCGACGATGCGGACGTCGACGAGGAGCTGGGGCTTGCCGACCGATCCGGCCTTCGACACCGCGTGGGCGCGGTCGATGACGAACACCGTCGGACCGGTCTCGGTCATCCCGAAGCCCTGCTGGATCACGATGCCGCGCTCCGCGTAGCGCTCGAGGAGCGCCACCGGCGCCGGCGCCCCGCCGGAGAGCCACGACCGCACGCCGGAGAGGTCCGCGTCGGCGAACCCCGGGTCGGCGGCGAGCGCCTGGTAGATCGCCGGCACCCCGAAGAACGCGGTGGTGCGCCCCGCGAGCAGCTCGAGGGTCTCCGCGGGATCGAAGGCGCGCTGCACAATCGCGGTCCCGCCGGCGAGCAGGGTCGGCAGCGTGTAGAGGTTCAGCCCGCCCGTGTGGAACTGCGGCAGCACGTTCAGGGTGGTGTCGGAGGCGGTGAGCTCGATCGCGGTGCCGATGTTGAGGTGGTTGACCAGGGCCATCTGGAACGTCTGCACGACCCCCTTGGGTCGGCCGGTCGTCCCGGAGGTGTAGAGGAGGTACCACGTCTCGCCGGCGTCCCGCGCCCGCGACGGCACGGCGCCGGGGTCCGCGGTCGCGATCGCCTCCTCGTAGCTGGTCGCGGTCCCGTCCGGGTCGCGGCCGAAGGTCGCCGTCCGCACGTCGCCGAGGTGGTCGACCAGCGCAGCCGCCGGGTCGGCGAGCTCCGGGCCGTGGATCAGCGCCCGGGGCTCGCAGTCGTCGACGATCCCGCGCAGCTCGGGGACCGCCAGGCGCCAGTTCAGCGGCACGAGCACGACGCCGGTGCGCGCGCCGGCGAGCAGCAGCTCGATCGTGGCCGCCCGGTTCTCGGCCAGGACCACGACCCGGTCCCCCGGTGCGAGCCCCCAGCTCCCGCGCAGGAGATCGGCGGCACGGCCGACCCGGTCGACGAGCTCCGCGTACGTGCGCTCGACGTCGTCCCCGGTGTCCACGAGCGCGACCGTCTCCGGGCTCAGATCGGCGCGACGCGCGGCGAGGTCCGGGATCTCCATCACGGCGGTCACCGGCCACCACCCCCTCCGAGGAAGTCCGAGACGACCGCCACGAACCAGTCCGGGTCCTCCCACATCACGAGGTGGCCGGCGTCGGGGTGGCGCTCCACCCGGACGTCGGGGAGGAGCTCGGCCAGCACACCGGCGTTGCGCGGGTCGATCACGGCGTCGCGTTCGCCCTGGACGACCAGCGTCGGTGCGGTGATGCGGGCGAGGCGTTCGCCCCCGTCGTAGGTCGTGAACGCCTCCGCCTGGGCCTGCCACCCGTCCCGGTCCTGCGGGTCCGTGAGCCGGTGGTGCAGGATGCGGTCGACGATGCGCCCGTCGGGGTCGGCGAGGGCGTTCTCGACCGCGCGACGCAGGGCCTCCTCGGGTGGCAGCTCGGGCATCTCGGCGATCAGCGCCCGCGTGGCGTCCGGGATCGGGTACGCCCGCTCCCCGCCCGGTGTCGTGGCGACGAGCACGAGGCGATCGACCCGCTCCGGGTGTCGGACGGCCAGCTCCTGCGCCACCATCCCCCCACCGCTGATCCCGACGACGTGCGGGCGGTCGACGCCCGCGTCGGCCAGCACCGCCGTGAGGTCGGCTGCCATGTCGCTCACCGTGTAGGGGCCCGGTGGGACGTCGCTGGCGCCGATGCCACGGTTGTCCGGCAGGAGGAGCCGGAGACGCGCCGCCAGCGGTTCCACGACCGGCTCCCAGCCCCACCGGCCGTACCCGAGCCCGTGGACGAGGACCGCCCAGGGACGGTCGTCCCCGGCATCGTCGCGCACCTCGTAGGCGATCGCGACCCCGTCGTTGGTCGCGTGCTGCGTCGTCAACGCGCACCTCCCGGCCAGGTGGCCGGCGCCCGGCTCGTCCCGCGGCCGCCGGCGCACCGGCGTGCGGCTGCTGCACGCTCCCGTCCGCACAGCGGACCGGAGCAGGGTCGGGACCCTCCTGCGGCGAAGACCGAGTAGGATCCCGAACTTGAGAGGTGAGTCACCTCACATATCTCCACTACCGGTGACCATACAGCACGGGGTCGGGCGGCGGAAGGTCAGGCGATGATCGGACGACGAGGCAGCGCACGAGGGGGAGCCGGCGCGGCGGTGGTCGCGGGCCTGGCGGCCCTGCTCGTGTCGCTCCTCGCAGCCCCCGCGTCGCCGTCCGCCCTCGCCGACAGCGACGCGGACCGCATGGACGCGGTGGTCGCGGAGATCCTCGCCCTCCCGTACGACCCCGGCTACACGCCGGTCGGGTTCGACGACGCCTTCGGGGACGACGACTACCCGGCGGCGTTCCCGCTGACCGACACGACGACCGGGACCTGCTGCACCGGGCCCGTCCCCGACCAGGAGCCGCTCGCCGACCTCGCGCCGCCGTTCGCGGAGTTCCCCGACGGCTTCGAGCTGATCGAGCTCGCCAGCTACGACGGCACCCCCCTGCACGCCTTCGTCTCGATGGCCGCGGAGGGCGCACCCGGCGTCGTCGTCGCCCACGGGTTCAACACGAACGGCAAGTACTCGATCGTGCGCTACGCCGCGTTCCTGCGCGCCAACGGGTTCTCGGTGATCGCCCCCGACCACCGCGACATGGGCCGCGAGTGGGAGCGGGGCGGGTCGTGGCACCCCTCCGGCGAGCGCCGCGGGCAGACCATCGGGTGGAAGGAGTCCGAGGACTTCCTCGTCGCCGCCGAGGAGCTGCACCGGCGCGGCGCCGGCCGCGTCGGCATGCTCGGCTTCTCCGAGGGCGCCCAGAACGCGATCCTCGCCGCCGGCGACGACCACGACGGGCTGCTCGACGCGATCATGACGTTCTCGGCTCCGGCCGACCAGGCGACGCTCGCGCAGCGCAACGAGGCGACCACCGCGGCGCTCCTCACGACCGTGGTGAACGACCCCGACATGTGCGCCTACCTGACGGAGGTCGGCCAGCGCGAGGAGTTCTCGGCCTCGCCCAACTTCATCCTGCGCCACGACAGCGCGGTCGACGCGCTCGACGAGCTGATCGGATCGGGCGTCGACGCGCCGGGCCTGCACTTCTTCGCCGCGGACGACGAGCTCGTGCCCGACTGGAACGCGACCATCCTCGCCTCGCGCACGCTCGGGATCCCGCTGCAGGAGACCGTCCTGGTGGAGCTGGGCAACCACGCCTACTTCTACGACCGGTGGTGGACGCAGGCCGCCACGCTGGCGTGGTTCCGCACCTGGCTGGATCCCGAGGGCGCGTGGACGACCGACGAGCCCACGGTGGCGCAGCCGTCCCTCGGGACGCCGCTGTCCGGCCAGACCGTGGACCTGAGCGCGACCTCCCGCGAGGACGGCGATGCGGAGCGTCGTCCGCTGGACATGTGCGAGCCCGCCGACGACCCGATCGGTCCGACCGCGCTGCTGGCCGTCGACGGCCGGGACGCGACCTGGACCGCTGACGGCCGCCGGTCGTACTCGGGGTGGGACGATCACCACATCACCGACTGGAGGCTCGACCTCGGCGACGGGACCGAGGTCGGCGGCGACGACGTGCT
>CAZADJ010000011.1:0-6210 GCA_964483845.1 uncultured Actinomycetota bacterium
ACCGTCGTCGTGGCCGGGTTGACGGCTCGCGGTCGGGCAGCACCTACCATCCCGCGGACGGCCGGCGTGGGGGTGGGATTGCTCGAGACGGAGCTGTGGCGCTACGCCAGCATCCCGGTCATCGCGGCTGCCATCGGGTACGTCACCAACTGGCTGGCCGTGCGCATGACCTTCGCCCCGATGGAGTTCCGTGGCCTGAAGGACCCGTGGCTCGGTTGGCAGGGGATCATCCCCCGCAAGGCGCGCAAGATGGCCTCCATCGCGGTGGACTCGAGCCTCGCGAAGCTCGCGACGGTCGAGGAGATCCTGCGCCAGATGGATCCGGCCCGGCTCGCTGAGCACCTCCTGCGGACCGCGGAACCGCGGCTCGACGCGCTCACCGACCAGATCATGCTCGAGGCCGACCCGCAGCTCTGGCGGAGCCTGCCGCCGCCCGTGAAGCAGGCGATCCGGGACCGGGTCCGCCGTCGCCTGCCCGAGGCCGTCGACGGGCTCATGGAGGACCTGACCCGGCACATCGACGGCCTGCTCGATCTGCGTCTGATGGTCGTGGAGCACATGGCGGCCCACAAGGACGTGCTGAACCGGACCTTCGCGGACGTCGGTGACGAGGAGTTCGCCTTCGTGATCCGCTCCGGCGCCTACTTCGGCTCCGCGTTCGGGCTGATCCAGATGGGGATCTGGATCGCCCACCCGGCGTGGTGGGTCCTGCCAGGGTTCGGGCTCGTGGTCGGCTACGCCACCAACTGGATCGCACTGAACCTCATCTTCCGTCCGATCGAGCCGGTGAAGGTCGGCCCGGTCGTGGTGCACGGACGCATGCTGCGTCGCCAGGACGAGATCGCGGCCGAGTTCTCCGAGATCGTGACCCGGGAGGTCCTGACCGTCCGCAACTTCGTCCACGAGCTGCTCAACGGACCGCGCGCGGACCGCACCGAGGCGTTGATCCGCGAGCACATCGAGCCGATCGTGGACGAGGCCGTCGGCATCGCCCGTCCGGCGGTCGAGCTCACCGTCGGCAGCGAGGGTTACGCTGCGATCAAGCGTCAGCTGTCCAGCCGGGCGCTCGAGCTGTCGGAGAGCGCCTTCGACGACCCGGTGTTCAACGCGGAGCGCGCGCGGGTGATCGAGCGCGAGATGGCCGCCCGGATGCGCCAGCTCCCGCCCCCGGAGTTCCAGGACCTCCTCCGGCCGGCGTTCAAGGAGGACGAGATGAAGCTCATCCTCGTCGGCGCTGCGCTCGGCGGGGTCGCCGGGACGCTCCAGCTCGTGCTCATCTTCGGTGGAGGGATCTGACGTGCGCGACCTCGTGCGCCGTGCGGTCATCGGGTGGCTGCGGGCGGTCGGCGACGGCGCCGACCGCGTGTCGCGGACCGCCGGGGCGGTGCTCGACCGGCTCGGCGCCACGACCGAGCCGGGCCCGGAACGGGTGGTGATCGACGCGCTGTCCGGGCAGCTGCGACAGATCCTCGACCTCCCGCGTCCCGAGCGGGACGGGTCCGGCCCCGAGGGCGCGGAGGACGACCAGACAGCGGTGCTGCGGGAGCGCTTCTCCGAGCTGCTGCGTCGGTCGCTGTCGGCCGCGCCGCCGGTCGACATCCACCCGGCGTTCGGGCGCATCATCGAGGAGATCTCGCCCGACGAGGCGCGCATCATCCGGTTCTTCGACCAGCAGGGGCCCCAGCCGGTCGTCCACGTCGTGGCGGCGCCGCGGATCGGATCCGGCGGGCGGACCGTGGCCGAGAACCTCTGCCTCGTCGGCGACCGCGCCGGCTGTCACCGGCCGGAGCTCGCCCCGACGTACCTCGACAACCTCAGCCGCCTGGGGGTGGTGAAGCTCCACGACGAGGAGCTCGTCGGGCACGACGACTACGAGCTGATCGAGGCCCGTCCGGAGTTCAAGGAGGCCGCGGCCGAGATCGAGTCCGAGCTCCGTCAGCGTGCGCGCGCCGACCGTCGGACCGCCCGGCTCACCCCGCTCGGCGAACGGTTCTGCGAGGTGTGCCTCCCGCGCGACGCGGGTCCGGCCGTCAGCGGCGAGCCGGTCGAGCCCCCCGACGAGGAGTGACCTCGGTCCGCGGACCAGACCCTGCGGTTCAGACCTCGAGGGGTTCGTCGAGCGCGAGCGCCGCGTCACCGTCCAGGTGCTCGCCCGGCGCCTCGAGCACGTCGATCGGGCCGGCGGCGAACCGCCGTGCCACCGCCAGAGCCCGCCCGTCTCCGTGGGTGTCGAGATCGTGCTGCGCCTGTGCGGCGAGCAGGACCGACTGCAGTGCGCGACCTAGCGTGAACGCGAACCGACGCGCTCCGTGCTGGACGGCCGCTGTCCCGTCGTCGCCGAGCGCCTCCTCGAGCCACGCGACGGCGTGGTCGCACGCCTCCAGCGCCGCCTTGCCCGCGGCGACCAGATCCGGGTGCTCGGTGCGCTCGGCGTGGGCGCGCACGTCCTCGACGTAGGGGCGCAGCGCGTCGTCGCGTTGGATCGCGCGCAGCACGTCGAGCGAGAGCACGTTCGTGGTGCCCTCCCAGATCGGCAGGACCTGCGCGTCGCGCAGGAGCACCGGCAGGTGCGTGTCCTCGATGTAGCCGGCGCCACCGAACGCCTCCAGGCCCTCCGAGGCGGTGGCGACCGCCTGCTTCCCGGTCACGAGCTTCGCGATCGGCGTGACGAGCCGCAACGCCGCGCGCTCCGCCTCGGAGGCCTCGCCGGCCTCCTCCCTGCCGAGCAGCTCCACGGCGCGGAACGCCAGCTGCAGGGCGGCCTCGTGCTCCACCCGCAGCTGTGCGAGGGTCGCCTGGTGGAGCGGCTGCTCGCCGATCGGCCGCCCGAACTGGACCCGTTTGCGCGCGTAGTCGCGGGCCAGCGCCAGCACGCGGCGTGCGCCAGCCGCGGCGGTGACCGCGTTCCAGATCCGGGTGATCGCCAGCATCGGCGCGATGTTCTTCGTCCCGTCCGCGGCCGGCCCGACGAGCCGCGCGACGGTCCTCTCGAGGGCCAGCTCCGCGGTCGGCATCTGCCGCGTCCCGAGCTTGTCCTTCAGGCGCAGCACCCGGATGCCGTTGGGGCTGCCGTCGTCCTCGCGGACCTCGACGTAGAACATCGCCAGCCCCCGACCGCCGGACGGGTTGCCCTCCGGTCGGGCGAGCGTCAGCGCCATGTCGGCGGTGACCGCGGAGGTGAACCACTTCGTCCCGGTCAGCCGCCAGAGCTCGCCGTCCTGTACCGCGACGGTCTCGGAGATGCCGACGTCGGACCCGCCGGTGCGCTCGGTCATCCACTGCCCGGAGGTCCACATCAGCTCCGGGTCGCGCGACGTGAGCCGCCTCACCGCGCGAT
Organism: uncultured Actinomycetota bacterium; assembly: GCA_964483845.1. Classification (GTDB taxonomy): domain Bacteria; phylum Actinomycetota; class Nitriliruptoria; order Nitriliruptorales; family JAHWKO01; genus CAZADJ01. Next base: position 3,338 of record CAZADJ010000011.1, read on the forward strand.
CGATCAGCTCGCGGTCGCCGTGGACCAGCAGCGTCTTGGCCGCACCGTCGGTCATGGCCAGGGGGCAGCCGTACAGCGCGGACGACGGGATGAAGAGGTACGCGAGGGCGAACTGGTGCACGCGCGCGTAGGCGCCGTGCCCGTCCTCGTACCCGGCGGCGACGATCCCGTGGCGGGCGGCGATCTCGCCGATCTTCTCCCACTGCGGCGCCGTGTCGATCTCGTCGATGCGCCGTCCCCAGGGGTCGAACCGGTCCAGCGTGGGCTCGTTCTCCGGTCGGTCCATCGCACAGTGCATGACGTACAGGTCGGTCGCAGCCAGGCGCCCGAGCTCGGCGAGCGACGGTTCGATCTCCGTCAGCGTCCCCGCGGGTACGGCCCGCTCGAGGTAGCGACGCAGCGCGAGGTCCTCCTGCCACTCGTCGCGCAGCGCCGGTGGGTCCTGGAAGAAGCCGGTCTGGTCAACGCTGGACACGGTCGACCTCCTGTGGGTGGCCGCGATGGTACGGGACGTCCGTCCCGGAGGCCCTCCGGCGCCGCTCACGCGCCGGGTGCCCGTGGCGTGCCTCAGCGCTGGCCGGCGAGCTCCGGGACGCGGTCGTCGAGCTCGGCCAGGTCCACCTCCTCCCGGGAGAGCAGCGACAGCGCGACGGCGACGAGGCTCGAGACGATCAGCCCGGTGGCGAACGGCGGCAGCGTCGGGACCGCGTCGGGGAAGGTCGCGAGCCACGCGCCCTCGGTGAGCGAGCCGGTCGTGATCCAGCCGGGCACGACGGTCCCGGCGAGACCGGCGACCGAGCCCGCGAGGACCGCTGGGGTGGTGGCGCGGCGCCACAGGCCGAGCAGGGCCGGCACCACGGTGGCGGCGCAGAACAGGTCGGCGATGAGGAAGAGGCGCAGGACCGAGTAGCCCTGGAGCGCGACGACCAGCGCGGGCACCACCACCACGACCGTCGCGACGCGCGCTCCGGTGACCGAGGTGGCCGGGCGCTCCGAGACGACGAGCGAGGCGAGTCCGTTCTCGAGCGTGTCCAGCGACGAGCACACGAGGGCGATCCCCAGGGCGAGCACCACGACGGCGACCCACGGCGCCAGCTGAGCCGTGAGCGCGAACAGCGGGGCCGGGGGGTCGCCGAGCTCCAGCCCGGCGCCGGCGGCCACGATCCCGATGACGCCGACCAGTGCGACGACCGGGATGGTGAGCACGACGCCGATCGTCGCTCCCGTGGTGACCGCGGGACGGTCGATCGCCGCCCACAGCCGCTGCCAGTAGCCCTGGTGGAAGAGGTTCGCGGTCGTCACCGCGATGATCAGCGCGAACGCCGCCTCGATGCCGATGCGGTCGACGTCGAGCAGTCCCGAGCCGGTGAGCGCCGCACCGGGGGCGTCGAGCGCCACGATCCCGGCGACCGCCGCGATCGCCACGAGGGTGAGCACCAACCACGCCTGCCACCGGTCGGTCGCGAGCGACGCGCGCAGCCCGCCGTAAGCCGTGTAGGCGAGCGTGACGACGGCGACCGCCGTGATCGTGATGCGCGCGTCCAGGCCGGTGGTGATCGCCGCGACCGCCCCGACCGCCGACAGCTCCGCGGCGAGGAAGAAGAACATGTACAGGACGCTGATCGCGAGCACGTAGGAGCGGAACGCGCGGCCGAACCGGATACGCACGAACTCCGTGAGGCTGTGGCCGCGGGGCATGACCTCGCGGATCCTCCGACCGATGACGGCGAACGCGACGAACGGCCCGGCGGCGGCGAGCGCGTACCCGAGCACCGCCACGAGGCCGACGAACGCGCCGACCTCCGGCGGCGCGAACAGGATCCACGCGCCCATCCCGGACGCGAAGAACGACAGCCCCAGCACGAACGGACGCTGGCTGCCCCGGGCGGTGACGTAGTCGTCGAGGTCGCCGCTGTCCTCGCGGACCCGGAAGCCGATCCACGCGAACGCGGCGAGGACGAGGAACAGGACGATGAGACCGGTGATCACGACGCGCTCCCTCCGCCGGCTCGCCGCGAACGGCTGCCCGGATCAGGTTCCTAGGGTCTGCGCGCGGCGGCCCGCCGGCGCACTCTCAGCCCGTTGGGGCTCCCCTGGCGTACGTGGTCGAGGCTAGCGGTCGAGCGCCGGTCCCGTGAAGGCGTACAGGCCGACCGCGACGGCGGTCGCGAGGTTCAGGCTCGAGACGTGGGGGCGCATCGGGATCGCGACCACGAGATCGGCGCGCTCGGCGAGCCGGTCCGACAGGCCCCGGCGCTCGGTGCCGAACGCCAGCATCGCCCCGTCGGGGGCGTCCACGCCGCGCAGGTCGACGCCGCCCGGATCGAACGCGACGAGCGGTCGTGCGCTCGCGGGCAGGGTGCCGACCCGTCCGACGGGGACGGCGTACTGCAGCCCGGCCGCGCCCCGGATGGCGGCGGGCGACCACGGGTCGAGCTCGCCGGCGACGACCAGGCCGTCGGCCCCGGCCGCCGCCGCGACGCGCACCGCGGCGCCGACGTTGCCTGCGTGGGTCGGGTCCTCCAGCACCACGACCGGGGCGGCGCCACCGGCCGCGAGCATCGCGGCGACGTCGACGTCCGGCCGCGCGGCCCGGGCGACGACCGGCACCGGGGGACGTCGGCCGACGAGCCGGTCGAACAACACCCCGGCGACCGTCTGCGGCGTGAGGCCGACGGCGTCGAGCTCGGGGGGGAGCTCGTCGGGACGGGTCCCGTCGAGCGCGACGACCTCAGTGACGTCCGCACCGAAGCGGAGGGCGTGCTTGAGCGCGTGGTGGCCCTCGAGCACCGCCTCGGTCGTGGCGCGGCGTGCGGAGACGAAGCGTCGTGCGAGCGCGTGCGCGTCCGATGCCACGGCACCTCCGATCCGAG
>CAZADJ010000011.1:6310-25750 GCA_964483845.1 uncultured Actinomycetota bacterium
ACGGCGGGTCCAGGTCGCGGGACGACGGCGGGTCCAGGTCGCGGGACGACCGCGGGGGAGGGAACCGCGGTCGCGATGGTCGCCCGGGTGACGGAGCCGCGGCCGGTCCAGCCCCTGACGGTCCGCCTCCGGAGGGCTCGGGCCCCGACGACGACTCCGTCTAGCGAGGATCGACGGCCCTCCCGATGCTCCGGGACGGCCGGCGACCGCATGGACCGTCGGCCGGGGGCGTCGGTTCGCACCGGGGTGGCCCGACTCGTTAGCGTTCCGTCCAGTGCGCGCTCCGCACCCGTACCAGCACCGCCCGTACCGGCACCGCACGTCGAGGGGAGAAGCATGTCCATCGAGGAGATCCGCGACGCGATCGCGAACGACGCGGCCGGCGAGGAGATCGCGGCGATCGAGCTGCCCGAGTCGATGCGCGCCGCGGTCGTGCGCAAGGCCGAGACGGGGATGTTCGAGGGGCTCGAGACCGACGAGAAGGACCCGCGCAAGTCCCTCCACGTCGACGAGGTGCCGATCCCGCCGCTCGGCCCGAACGAGGTGTTGATCGCGCCGATGGCCTCCGCCCTGAACTACAACACCGTCTGGACCTCGATCTTCGAGCCGCTGCCGACCTTCAAGTTCCTCGAGCGCTTCGCCCGCGAGGGCGAGCTCGCGGCCCGTCACGACCTCGACCACCACATCGTGGGCTCGGACGCGGCCGCGGTCGTGCTCCGCGTCGGGCCGGGGGTGACCCGCTGGGAGCCCGGCGACCGGGTGGTCGTCCACTGCAACTACGTCGACATGGAGGCTCCCCAGGGCCACGAGGACTCGATGCTCGACCCCAGCCAGCGCATCTGGGCGTTCGAGACGAACTTCGGCGGCATGGCCGAGATCGCGATGGTGAAGGCGAACCAGCTCATGCCGATGCCCGAGCACCTCACCTGGGAGGAGGCGGCGTCGCTCGGCCTCGTCCTCGCGACCTCCTACCGCATGCTCGTCGGGGAGAACGAGGCGCGGATGAAGCAGGGCGACATCGTGCTCGTCTGGGGGGCGACCGGCGGGCTCGGCGGGTTCGCGACCCAGCTCGTGCTCAACGGCGGCGGGATCCCGGTCTGCGTCGTGTCCAGCGAGGAGAAGGTCGAGCTGCTGCGCGAGATCGGCGTCGAGGCGGTGATCGACCGCAAGGCCGAGGGCTACTCGTTCTGGACCGAGGACGACGAGCCGGACTTCGGCGAGTACCGGCGGTTCGGCAAGCGGATCCGAGAGCTCACCGGCGGCGACGACCCCGACATCGTCTTCGAGCACGTCGGGCGGGCGACCTTCGGGGCGTCGGTCTTCGTGGCGAAGAAGGGCGGGGTGGTCGTGACCTGCGCCTCGACGACCGGCTACCGCCACGAGTACGACAACCGCTACCTGTGGATGAACCTGAAGCGCATCCTCGGGTCCCACTTCGCCAACTACAACGAGGCCTACGAAGCGAACGAGCTCGTCCGCCGGGGGATGATCCACCCGATCCTGTCGAAGACCTTCCCGCTCGACGAGGCCGCGCAGGGCGCGTACGAGATGCACCACAACCTGCACGCCGGCAAGATCGGGATCCTGGTGAACGCTCCGGAGGAGGGCCTCGGGGTGCGCGACGCGGAGAAGCGCGAACTCCACGCGGACCGCATCGAGCTGTTCCGCCGGCTCGGCTGAGGTCGCGCCCAGGGGGTCAGCCGATCGGCGCCGACTCGAGACGGAGCGCCTCCGCGCAGACGGCGCAGACCACCACGCTGCGACGCATCGGGTCGCCGTCGCGGTTCGCGATCTCCATCGTCCAGGCGCCGGCCAGGGGGCGTCGACTGCCGCACGCCGGGCACGGCCAGGTCGCGGTCCCCGAGACGGGCGCGGTGAACTCGAACGGACGCCCGTCCAGCACCCGGATCGCCTCCCGGACGAGCCGCACCGCACCGCGCACGTCGCCGGCCCGGACCGTCGGGTCGCACTCGATGCCGGTACGTCGGGCGCTGACGATCTCGAGCATCCGGTCGACGACGTCGGACCACGGCGTGATCTTCTCCAGGGCGTCGTCGGCGCCGCGGTCGCACGCCTCGGCGAGTGCGACGGCGTCCGCGCTCCAGGCGAGCACGGATGTGCTCGGTGCGACCTGGAGGAGCGACGGGAGGACGTCGAGGCCGGGTGTGGGCATCAGCAGATCGAGGAGGACCACGTCGGGCTGCAGCTCGGCCACGACGCGCACCGCGGGGGCGCCGTCGGGGACCTCGGCGAGGAGCTCCACCTCGGGCGTGCGCCTGACCTGCGCCCGGACCAGCGTGCGGATCGCCGCGTCGTCATCGACCGCGACGAGCGAGAGGGGCCCGTCGACCCGTGCGTGCGGACCGTCCATGGTCGTCCCCTCGTGCGCCGCGGACGAGCGTGAGTCAGGGGATGGTGCCGCCGATCCCGCCGGCCCGCCACGGTCGCCGTGCGCAGGGTGCGCGCCGCGTCAGATCCCGGCACCGAAGCGCAGGAACGGCGCGAACGGGGTCGGCCAGATGGTGACCGCGGCGAGCGCGGGCAGCGCCGCCCACGCGTAGCGGCGCGACTCGATCAGGATCGTCAGCACGATCACCAGGCCGGTCCCGAGCAGGGCGTGGCGCGCCGTCACCAGGAACTGCCCGCCGAACAGCTCGATCTGGACGATCAGCGCGACGATGGCGGGGGCGAGCACGGTCGCCCGTGTCGTCATCGCCGCGGGGTCGAGGAGACGATCGGCGAGGAGGATCAGCACGACGAGGATCAGCGGGTCGAGGAGGATGCGGATCCCCCCGATCCGACCCTGCGTCGCGACGAGCAGGCCGACGATGACGGCGAGGCCGGCCGTCGCGATGCCGAAGGTGCGCAGCGCCTCGAGCTGCGTGATCTCGTTGCGTGCGAACGCCGACCGCGCCTTCGCGGCGAGGAACGTGTAGAGGAGGAACACGCCGGCGAAGACCATCACGAGCCCGACCAGGGAGACGATCGCCTCGAGCGGGCCGCCCAGTGTCGCCAGGACCCCGACGATCGCCGAGGGGCGCAGACCGCCGGGTCCGAGCCACTGGATGGCGACGCCGAGCGCGACGAGCGGCCCCGCGATGAGGATCCCGGCGATGATCCCGTCGCGCGGCTCGACGTCGAGCCCGAACGCTTCGAGGCCCTGGGCGCGGTAGCGCGCCAGCAGCAGCGGGACCAGCCCCGAGACGGCGAACACGAGCAGCGCCTGGAAGACGTGGCCCAACATGCCGAGCGGCCCGAGCGGGACCAGCCGGAGGACGAAGAAGTACAGGAGCGGCCCGAATATCGCCATCGCCGCGGCCAGGATGAAGTCGCTGCGCGCTTCCTCGGTGTCCGCCCACATGGCGGCGCACGCTACCAGCGGCCCCCCGGCGCGACGGTGACGCGGTGCACGCCCACGTCACGCTCCGGAGTGGCCGTCCCACGGAACGTGGGCCGATGCGCCATCTCCGTGGGCGGGCCCGTCCGCACGACCGGGGAGTGGTGCGTGCGGACCGTGGCGTCCGTCCGTGCGGCCGGGCCCCGCCGTCCCTGCCCCTGTGCCCCCTGCCTACGGTCGTCCCCGTTGACCGGCACGGCGGCGAGGTGGTCGCGCCGGTCGACGGAGCCGCCGCCGAGCGATCGGGAACCGAGATGGCAGACGAGACGAAGCAGGACCCCGAGAACATCCTCGAGGACGTCAAAGGCAAGGCGAAGGAGATCGTCGGCGACATCACCGGCGACGAGGACATGAAGCAGGAGGGCGAGGCGCAGCAGGACGAGGCGGAGGCCCTCGACGAGGCTGCGCAGAAGCGTGCCGAGGCGGAAGAGGCCGAGGAGGAGGCCGCCCGCAGGGAGGCCGAGCGGCGCGCGCACGAAGACTGAGGACAGCGTCGGTGCGGGCCACCGGCACGACCGGAGGACCGGTCGGCTGGGGGCGACGGTGATGGACGGACGCCGCTGATCCGGCGGCGGACGTTGCGCCCGCCGCCGGCGCGCGTACGTTGCCCTCGAACGACGCCCCGTCCAGCGACAGCGGTAGGTCCCCACGGATGGATCGGCCCCCGCCCCTCACCGCCTCGATCGTCGTCATCGGCGACGAGATCCTGGGCGGGTTCACGGTTGATCGGAACTCGCCGTGGCTCGCGGGGCGGCTCCGCGATCACGGGGTCGAGCTCCTGCGGATCGCGACCGTGCCCGACGAGTTCGATGCGATCGACGAGTCGCTCACCGCTGGCCTCTCCCGGCCGCGCCCGCACCTCGTGCTCACCACCGGTGGGATCGGCTCGACGCCGGACGACATCACCTACGAGGCGGTCGCCGCGAGCCTCGACCGCCCGTTGGTGGTGGCGCCGGAGATCGCGACCAAGGTGGACCGTGCGGTGAGCTGGACCGTGTCGCAGGGGCTGGACGTCGATGACGAGTTCGTCGACCAGATGATGCGCATGGCGCGGATCCCCGCGGGCGCGTCGCTCCTGCGCCCCAGTGCGAGCTGGGCTCCGGGCGTCCGCGTCGACGTCGACGGCGGCATCGACGGGCCCGGCGGGGCGACCGTCGCGATCCTGCCCGGCGTGCCCTCCCACCTCCGGAGCATCGTGACGCAGGTCCTCGAGCCGGATCTGCTGGCCGACCGCGGGGAGGGGATCACGACGGTCGAGATCCCGCACGGGTACCCGGAGTCGGTGCTGAACCGCTGCTTCCGGAGCATCATGGACGCCTTCCCGGATGTGAAGCTCGGGTCGTACCCGGGGGAGCCGATGATCGTGCGCCTCCGCGGCCGACCGGATCGGGTGGCGGCGGCGCGCAGCGAGGTCCGGTCGTACCTCGACGACCTCGCCGACGATCCGGCCGGTCGGCGCCTGCGCCGCGCCTGGGCGGAGCGGACCGGCGGCGGCTCGTCTCGCGACCGGACCGACGACACGGCAGGATCGTGACCGGCCGGGACGGCCCCCGGAGGTCGCGGCCCGCCAGCACCGGGCGCCGTCGGATCCGGCGTCCGGCCGGCATCGAGTCCCCGAACGTGGAGGCACGGTGAGTCACTGCATCCTGTTCGTGCACGCCCACCCCGACGACGAGTCGTCGAAGGGTGCGGCGACCGCGGCCCGCTACGTGGACGAGGGTCACCGCGTCGTCCTGGTCACCCTCACCGGGGGAGAGGCCGGTGAGGTCCTGAACCCGAGCGCGGCGCCGGTCGAGGCCAGAGACATGCCGGACGTGCGGCGGGAGGAGCTCGCCGCGGCGGCCGAGGTGATCGGCTTCAGTGCGCGCTACGAGCTCGGGTTCCTCGATTCCGGCTACCACGAGGACCCGACCGGGGTGCCCGAGGAGTCCTTCGCGAGCACCCCGGTGGACGAGGCGGCGGAGCCGTTGGCCGAGGTCATCCGCGAGGAGCGACCCGACGTCGTGGTCACCTACCCTGAGGACGGCGGCTACCCGCACCCCGACCACGTCATGTGCTACGAGGTGACCGTCCGCGCGATCGACCTGGCGGAGGACCCGGACGCGGCGATCGCCGGCGAGCCGTGGCGTGTGCGCAAGGTGTACGCGTGCCACGCCTTCCCGCCGGACCGGGTCCGCGCCCTCCACGACGCCATCGTCGCGCGCGGCGAGGAGAGCCCGTTCGAGGGCTGGATGGAGCGCCGCGCCGACCGTCGCGACTGGCCCTGCGACGCGCGCGTCGACGTCGCTGACTGGCTCGAGCGACGCGACCGGGCACTCCTCGCGCACGTCTCCCAGGTCGATCCCGACGGCACGTGGTTCTCGTGGCCCCGCGAGATCGAACGCGAGGTCTACCCGTGGGAGTGCTTCACGCGGCTGCGCTCGGACGTCGAGGTCGACGGCGGCGAGGACGACCTGTTCGCCGGACTGGAGGGCGGGACCCGTGGATGACCACGAGCGCATCATCGCCGCGACCAGGACCGGCATCTACGAGTCCAACTACCTCAAGGCCAACGCCCCGGACGGTTCCGGGGCCTTCTGGCTGAAGCACAACGTGCTCTCGCCACCGGATGAGGCCGCGATGCCGGCCGTCGCCGAGTTCTGGTGCGTGCTCTGGCTCGCCGACGAGGACTGGCGACCGCGGGTGTGGAAGCGGGTCGTCGCGTTGGACGAGGTGGAGCTGTCCACGGACCGTGTCGCGATCGACGCGGAGGTGATCAGCCTCGAGCCGGACCGGGCGGCCGGCGCGATGCTGGGCGACCCCGACGTCGCCTGGGACCTGGCCATCACCGACGAGCTCCCGCCGCTGCACCACCTCGCCTCGGCCTGGATGTACGAGAAGCCGTTCCCGCGCAAGAAGGTCGTGACCGGCTCCCCGCGAGCGATCTTCGATGGCGCGTTCGATCTCGGCGGCCGCCGCATCCGGGTGGACGGCTGGGTGGGTCACCGCAACCACAACTGGGGGACCGAGCACGCCGAGCGCTACGTGTACGGCTCGTGCAACCTCTGGGACGACCGTGCGGATCTCACCGTCGAGGGCTTCACCGTCAAGGTGCGCCTGGCGGGGCCGGTCCGGTCGCCGTGGCTGACGCTCGTGCGGGGTATGGAGGATGGCGTTGCCTTCGGGAAGGGCAGCGTCTACCGCATGCTCGCGCAGCACGGCCGGGTGGAGTGGCCGCGCTGGACCGCGTGGGGTGGCACCCGCGGGTCGAGCCGGACCCGGTTGGAGATGGAGCTCGACCCCGACCACGTCGCCGGGCTGCGCTACCTGCATCCCGACGGGGAGGTGTCCTACTGCTACAACGCCAAGGACGCGCGGGTGCACTTCATGCGCCACCGCGAGGTCCACACCTCGACCGCCGGCGAGCTCGAGTTCCTCGTCCCGGAACCGATCACCGGCATCGAGCTGCACGGTCACGACAGCCTCGGCGCGCTGCGCGCAGACGCCACCACCGGCGACGGCCCCCCCACCCCGTGATCGATCCTGTCAGGCGCGGATCTCAGGCGGGTGCGCGTCTCAGGCGCGTGTCGTGGAGGGCTCCGGGTCCGGTGCGGGCCGGTCGTGCGGGGCCGCGATGTAGAAGAGGCAGTCCTTGCGTGCCGCCTCGGCGGTGCGGGTCATCATCACCGGCGTGATCTCCCGGGTGGTGACCACGAGGTCGCCGTCCACCGTCACGTACTCGTCGGTCACCTCCCCCTCGTGCCCCTCGACGCGCAGCGGCACCGCGGAGCCCGGCGGGACGCGTCCGACCACGTGTCCGGGCGGCACGGAGCGGAAGTTGTAGGTGTCGGCGTCCTGCTCGACGACGAAGTCCACGTCCTCACCGAGGTCGCCGCCGAACGTGAAGCGCACCTCGGGGCGGACGACCACCTTCATCAGCTGGCCGAAGAGGTCGAAGTCGCGCTCGATCACCAGGTCGTCGAGCGGGGGCGCGCCGAGGTAGCGGCGGATGCCGTCGACCGCGAACGACAGCGAGTCGATGCGTCCGGGCAGGCCGCACTCCACCGCGATCGTCGGGCAGACGTCGTCCAACGCCTCCATCAGCGTGCCGACGCCGAGGTCCCAGTGCAGGACCGTCGTGGTGAAGATGGTGGCGAGGTTCAGCTCGTCGGGGCGCAGCCGGGTGACGATCGCGTAGTAGGGGTTGGTCCCGCTGTTGTTGTGGATGTCGACGACCGAGGCGACCTTCGCCTCGCGCAGCTCGGTCAGGATGCCGTGGGCGGCGTGACGCAGCCGGGTGGTCGGCTCCGCTCCCCAGATGCGGTTGAAGTCCTCCTGGTCGTCGAGGTAGCGGTGACGGAACCCACCGTCAGCGAGCGCCGCGCGCACGTTGCCGACGATGACGTGGAGGTCGAACGGGTAGCTCCGGCGGCGACGGAGCACGCGCATCATGGCGCGGTAGCCGGTGTCCTCGTCCCCGTGGAGCAGGGTCGCGACCGCGCGGGGCGGCTCGTCGGCCGTGCCGGGGATCCGGATCAGCGTCGGGCGCTCCAGCTCGCGGAGCAGCTCGAGGTCGTCCAGATCCAGGAGCCCGTCGGGGACCCCCTCCGGGAAGTGGTTGAAGTGACGTTGCGTGGTGCCCACGGCGCGCCACGGTACCCGAGGGTCGCAGGCCGGCCGGGTGGGCGCGGGCCGTGGGTCAGGCGGCCCCGGCCGGCAGCGGCCACGTGTGCACCGGGTCGTTGGCGTGCATGTGGCCGATGTAGCGCCGGGTCATCTCGAGCAGGGCGTCGTCGCGATCCAGCCCCTCGACCTCGTGGAGGTGGCGCGCGACCCGGACCTGCCACGTCGCGCCGGTCTGCTGCTGGCGGCACCGCTCCGCGACGATGCCGAGGTAGCGATCGCGGTCGTCGTGGTCCACCCCCCAGGCCTCGAGGCCGTCGTGCGCCTGCGGGAGGAGGTGGTCGAGGACGAGCTCGTCGGCCGGCAGCGGTCCGAGCTCCGGCCAGTACAACGTCGCGTCGAGGCCGTCGCGGGCGGCGGCGAAGAAGTTCTCCGTCGCCGCGCTGAACGACAGGCGCTGTGACAGCGGTGGGTCGAGGTCCGCGATCGAGCGAACGAGTCCGTAGTAGAAGGCGGCGTTCGCGATCTCGTCCACGACGGTCGGGCCGGCTGGCAGCACCCGGTTCTCCACCCGCAGGTGGGGACCGTCGCCGTCGGTCTCCTCGCCGGTGCCGTAGACCGCCCGGTTCCAGCGGTAGATGGTCCCGTTGTGCAGGCTCAGCTCGCGCATCCGGGGGACCTCGCCGCGCTCCAGCGCCTCGATCGGGTCCTCGTCGTCGAGCTCGGGGAGCAGGGCCGGGAAGTAGCTGACGTTCTCCTCGAAGAGGTCCACTGCGGAGGTGATCCACCTCTCGCCGAACCAGACCCGGGGTCGGACCCCCTGGGCCTGGAGCTCCTCGGGGCGGGTGTCGATGGACTGCTCGAACAGCGCGATGCGGGTCTCGCGCCACAGCTCCTTGCCGAGGAAGAACGGGGAGTTGCAGCCGACCGCGAGCTGGGGGGCGGAGATCGCCTGCGCCGCGTTCCAGTACCGCGCGAAGTCGTCCGGGTCGACCTGCAGGTGGAGCTGCATGGAGGTCGAGGCGGCCTCCATCATGATCGAGTTCGCCGTCGTGGCCAGCCGCTCGGTCCCCTGGATCTCGATGCGCAGGTCCTCGCCCCGCATCGCCAGGATCTGGTCGTTCAGGAGGTGGTAGCGGGGGTTGCGTGAGAGGTTCTCCCGTGTGACGTGGAGGTCCTTCAGCGTCGGCAGGATGCCGACGATCAGCATGCGGGCGTCGAGCTCCTCGGCGCTCTCGAGCGCGTGGTTGAGGATCTTGCGGAGCCCGGTCTCCATCTCCCGGTGGACCGTGCCGATGAGGTCCCGGGGTGGGAGGTTGAACTCGATGTTGAACTGCCCGAGCTCGGTCTGGAAGTCCTCCGACTCGATGCGGGCGAGCAGCTCCTCGTTCACCATCATCGGGGTGCCGGTGCGGTCCACGAGGTAGATCTCGAGCTCCAGCCCGATCCGGGGCCGGTCGGTCTCGAAACGCCCCTCGTCCAGCATGCGGCGCAGCGCGTCGAGGCAGCGCTTCACCTTCTCCCGGTAGCGCTTGCGATCCTCGCGCGTGAACGCGTGCTGACGGACCTCGTCACCCACGGCGGCCTCTCACCTCGCTCCAGGGCATGATACGTGCGGACAGCGCGCGACCGGGATGTCCGGCGCGGCCGACGCGGTTGGACACGCACGGCCGGGGACGGTCTCATGGGGGGCAGCGGACGGATCGGAGGACCGATGGGCTTCGCGCCGCTCGGACTGCACCACGTGACGGCGATCGCGAGCGACCCGCAGGCGAACGTCGACTTCTACCTGAAGGTGCTCGGTCTGAAGCTCATCAAGCAGACGGTGAACTTCGACGCACCGGACGTCTACCACCTCTACTACGGGGACGAGGCCGGCCACCCCGGCACGATCCTCACCTTCTTCCCCTGGCCCGGCAGTCCGCAGGGGCGCCGGGGGGCCGGACAGGCGACGACCACCTCGTTCTCCATCCCGCCCGGCTCGCTCGGGTGGTGGAAGCAGCACCTCGAGAGCATCGGCGTGGAGGTGCGCGACGCGGCGAGCCGCCTGGACGAGGACGCGATCAGCTTCCACGACCCCGACGGGCTCGTGATCGAGCTCGTCGCCCGCGAGGACACCGCGCGCGACCCGGCGTGGGAGCGCTCGCCGATCCCGACCGAGCACCAGATCCGGGGGCTGTACGCGATCACCATGACCCAGAACGATCCGGACGCGACCGTCAGCCTCCTCACCGAGACGATGGCGTTCCGGCTGACCGACGAGGTGGCTGAGGACGAGGGCCGACGGCTGCGCTTCGACACGCACGACGGGGGCGCCGGGGCCCGCCTCGACGTCGTCGTGGATCCCGGGGCGCCCGCGGGCCTCGTCGCGGCGGGGACCGTCCACCACGTGGCGTGGCGTGCGCCGGACGCGGACCACCAGGTCGACTGGCGGAGCCACCTGGTGAGCAGCGGGCAGCAGGTCACCCCGATCATCGACCGGCAGTACTTCGAGTCGATCTACTTCCGTGAGCCCGGCGGCGTCCTGCTGGAGGTCGCGACCGACCCGCCCGGGTTCACCATCGACGAGCCGCTGCTCGAGCTCGGTCGTGAGCTGCGACTGCCACCCTGGCTGGAGCCGTCCCGCGAGCAGATCGAGAACGGGCTGCCCGGCCTCAAGCTGCCGAGCTGGTTCACCGGTGAGGACGACGCCGAGGGTGCGGAGGCGTGAGCGCTCCGCCGTGGACCGGGGCGGGACGGTCGACGTGAGCGTCGAAGACCTCGGCTTCGAGCACCGCTACGAGCCGGGCGCCGACCCGGCGGGCACGACCCTGCTGCTGCTCCACGGCACCGGCGGCGACGAGCTCGACCTGCTCCCGCTCGGGCGTGCCCTGCACCCCGACGCGAACCTGCTGTCCCCGCGCGGCAGGGTCGTCGAGCGCGGCGTCGTCAACCGTTGGTTCGCGCGCCACGCCGAGGGGGTGCTCGACACCGACGACCTCGTCCGACGGGCGCGGGAGCTGGCCGACTTCGTCCGCGCGGCCGCCGACGCTCACGGCTTCGCCCCGGAGCGCCTCGTCGCCGTCGGGTTCTCCAACGGGGCGAACATCGCCGCCGCGTTGCTGCTGCTCGGACACGACGTCCTGCGCGGGGCGATCCTGCTGTCCCCGATGGTCCCGCTGCAGCCCGACGAGCGCCCCGACCTCGGCGAGGTCGGCGTCTTCATCGGAGCGGGCCGCACGGATCCGATCTGCCCGCCGGCGCACGCCGAGGCGCTGGCGCAGCTGCTCACCGATGCCGGCGCCGCCGTCGAGCTCCGCTGGCACGACGCGGGACACACCGTCACCGCCGAACAGGTCGCCGCGGCGGCGACGTGGCTCCGCAAGCTCCGTGCTGCGACCGGCGCGGACCCGGGCTCGTCGCCGCCCTGAGCGGGGCTCAGCGCTCCGGCCCGACCCGTTCCGCGTCCCGCACCCCGTACAGCAGGTCCGGGTCCAGGGGCCCATCGCCGTGGAGGACGCTGACGTCGCCGGTGGTCTCGAGCACGACCACCTTGATCTGGTCGTAGTTCAGGACGTTGGCCTCGCGGAGCTTCGCGTGCAGCTCCGTCTGCGTCAGACGCACCCGGTCGAGGTTGTCGGAGAGGACCTCAGGGCCGTGCATGAGCAGGATCGGCTCGTTGTCGACCACGCTGGCGAGCTTGGCGTGGCGGCGCAGCACCGCGATCAGCGCCTGCAGGACGAACAGCACCGCGAGCGCGACGACCCCCTGCGCCAGCGACCCGGTGGTGAGCGCGACCGAGCCGACCACCGCTCCGACCGCGACGGTGATCACGAAGTCGAAGCTGGACATCTTCGACATGCTGCGCGGACCGGCGATGCGGATGTGGACCAGCGCGGCGAGGTAGATCGCGACCGCGGTGACGGCGATCACCACCACCTGGTCCCAGCCCGTACCGAGCTCCTGCAGCAGCCACTCCATCGTCGCCTCCGTCGTCCGCGTGTGATCGACGACGATCGTGGCCCGAGACGGGAGACCCTGTCGGGTGACGGTGTCCCCGGACGGGCACCGTCGTGGGGACCGCGGTGTCCGGACGGCCGTGGCCCGGACGCTCCGCGCCGCTGCCGCCGACCGTCCGGACGTGCCCCGTCACGTTCGACCGAGCGAACGCTCCGTACGTTCACACCGGAGCCGACGGGGGTGGACGATGACGGAGACCTCGACCACACGGACGCAGCCCGCGACGTCGCGTCGCGAGACAGCGCGGGGGACGCCCGGGGACACCGGTGGGTACGTGACCATCTGCGCGCCGGACGGCCGCCCCTGGGGGCGCGGCCGGTTCGAGCTCCGGACCGGGGCGGGGAGCGGGCCGCGGCGGACCGCCGGCGTGCTCGTAGCGCCGCTCTGGATGCTCTCGCTCGGCGGCGTGGTGCGGGTGCGCTTCGGCGACGGGCGCGAGGGGCTGCTGAAGGTACGGGAGATCACCGCGATGGACGGGCCGGTCGCGACCGTGCGCGTCGACGTGCAGGCGTAGGGTCCGCCGGACGTCGTCCGACCGCCCGGCCGTGCCGGGAGCTCACCGCGGCGTCGGTGAGGTGTGGTCGCCGAGCGCGATCGGTGCGGCGACGGCCTCGTCGGGGATACCGAAGGCGTCCACCAGCGTGCGTGCGTGCGGCCGCAGGTCGGCGCAGAGCTGGTTGACGGACTCCACCACCGCCTTGGCGCGGGTTCCGGACAGACGGCCGTGCTCCTGGAACCAGGCGCGGTCACGCTCGACGTCGGCCAGGACGTACAGGTCGCAGACGCGGTCGAGCAGCGCCCGCACCTCGTCGTCGTCGCACGCGTGGACCCCGGCGACGAACGACTCGAGGACGATGCGGTCCACGTGCGTGCGGGCCGCGAGCAGCAGGTGGTCCTGGCAGTCGTTGAACACCTCGAACAGGTCGCCGTCGCCCTCGAAGCCGCTGCGGAGGCGCCTGGCGAGGCCGTCGATGACGTGCTGCTCCCGCCACTCGAACAGTTCCAGGTGGTAGCCACGGTCGAGGAGGTCGGTGTCCTCGTCGCGGCCCGGGACGGCGTCGATGAGGGACTGGATGAGGGTTCGGGCCGCGGTGCGTTCGATCACCGCCGTGGCGAACTGGTCGGCGACGAACCGCACCGTGCCGAGGGTGTCGAGCGCGCCGAACTCGTCGCGGTAGTCGGTGAGGAGGCTCCGCGCGACCAGCTGCAGCAGCACGGTGTTGTCGCCCTCGAAGGTGGTGAACACGTCCGTGTCCGCCTTCAGCTGGGGGAGCCGGTTGACGCTGAGGTAGCCGGCGCCGCCGCAGGCCTCCCGGCAGGTCTGGATCGTGTCCGTGGCGTGCCAGGTCGTCAACGCCTTCAGCCCGGCCGCCCGGGTCTCGAGCTTGCGCCGCTCGCGGTCCGGGTAGTCGTCGTCGGTGAACGCGCGGTGCAGCTCGTCGACGAGCGCGGTCTGGGCGAAGTGGAGCGCGTAGGTCCTCGCCAGCCGCGGGAGCAGCCGCCGCTGGTGCGCCCGGTAGTCGAGGATGGTGATCTCCTCGTCGCCGTCCGGCGGGGCGAACTGGGTCCGCTCGAGCCCGTAGCGGACCGCGATCGTGAGCGCGGTCTTGGTCGCGCTGACGGCCGCGCCCGAGACGCTGATCCGGCCCTGGATCAGCGTGCCGAGCATGGTGAAGAAGCGCTTCGTGCGGTTCTCGATCGGGCTCGAGTAGGTCCCGTCGCTCGAGACCGACGCGAACCGGTCCAGCAGCGCCTCGCGCGGGATCCGGACGTGGTCGAAGCTGATGCGGCCGTTGTCCACGCCGTTCAGGCCGGCCTTCGGCCCGCAGTCCTCGAGGGTGATGCCGTCGCACGGCTCGCCGTCCGCGTCGCGGATCGGGACGAGGAACGCGTGCACCCCGTGCGAGCCACCGTCGGTGACGAGTTGCGCGAACACGGCAGCCATCCGCCCGTGGAGGGCGGCGTTGCCGATGTAGTCCTTGCGGGCGCCGACGTCGGGGGTGTGGACGACGAACCCGTCCGCCTCCGGGTCGAAGGTCGCGGTGGTGCGCAGGGACTGGACGTCCGATCCGTGGCCGGTCTCGGTCATCGCGAAGCAGCCGGGTAGGTCCACGCTGATGATGTCGGGGAGGTAGCGCTCGTGGTGACGCTCGGTGCCGAGATGGAGGACGGCGCCGCCGAACAGCCCGAACTGGACCCCGCACTTCACCAGCAGCGAGAGGTCCCCGAACGCGAGGGTCTCGAACGCGGTGACCGACCCGCCGACGTCGCCGCCACCACCGTACTCCTCGGGGAAGCCGAGTCCGGTCGCGCCCTCGGCGGCCATCGCGCGCATCTGCTGCATCACGCGCTCGCGGTACGCCGCGGTGTCGAGGTCGTGGACGGGGGCGAGCTCCGACCGGCGCAGCCCCTCGCGGACGAGCTCGCGCTGCTCGCGTCGGGGCCCGTCGAGCTCGTGCTGCAACGCGTCGACGTCGATCGTGTGGTCGGCCGTGGTCGGAGGTGCGTCGCTCATGGTGGGTCGTCCTTCACGAGGTGCCGGGACGTCGGACACGCAGGGGGCGGCGGTCGCCGACACCGTGGATCGTCGTCTCGGGGATCCGGGTGAGCTCGAAGCCGGCCTCTTCGAGCGGCTCCGCGAGCTCCTCGGCGGCGAGCAGGCTCCACTGCCGGGCGTGGTCGGTCAGGCGGGCGGCCAGGTTGGTGACCGGACCGTAGTAGTCGCCCTCGCGCACGAGCACGTCACCGAACGCGACGCCGGCGCGTCTCGGGGCCTCGGCGAGGCGCTGGTCGTCCTCGACGAGGCCGAGGAGGAGCTCGACGAGCGGGAGGGGATCGGACGCGACGACCATCGCGGCGTCGCCGATGAACTTGGCGAGCAGCACGTCGTCGTGCGACGCGACCTCCGAGGCGACCAGGTCCTCGAAGCTCGCGAGCACGTGGTCCAGCCCCGCGGGATCGATCCGTCCGGACAGCGCCGTGTAGCCGACGACGTCCACGAAACCGACGGCGAGCTCGATCTGGGGTCCACCCTCGAGCTGGACGCTGCGGGCGACCGCCTCCGTGTCGAGGAGACGCAGCAGGGCGTGCCGGTAGTGCTCGGCGAGCTGCCCGGTGACCAGCGGGAGGAGCTCCTCCGCCGTCTGCCCGAGGCTCTCGGCGAGCTCCTCGGGCTCGGTCCCCGAGGCGAGCGCGGGCATCACCACGCGGTCGCGGACCGTCCCGAGGTCGCTGACGACGATGCTCGTCATCGCCCGGTAGCGGGTACGCAGGCTGCGGAGCACCACGTCGAGGGGGTAGACGTCCAGCATGCGCGCGATGGCGCGCGCGTAGTCGACGTCGCGCTGGGCGTAGGCGTCCCGTTCGTCCCACTCGGTCGCGGCGAACGCCTCGCGCAGGATCTGCGTCGGGAGCCCCGCGCCCTCGGCGACCTCCTCGAAGGTCAGCTCGGGATCACCGGCGACGACCTGCCGGACGTGCTGGAACGCCGCGAAGCTGTCCCCCCCGGCGCCGGTGCCGTGCTCGCGGTGGGCGGCGTCCGCCTCGGCGTCGGCTGCGTCGGGAGACGGGTCTCCCTCGTCGTTCCGTCCCACCCGGGCCTCCTCGTGCCGACGCCGGGCTGTCGCGTGGTCGGGTGCGGCAGCCCACGATCGGTCGTTCGTCCCGCGCAGCGTAGGAGGCCCGGGACGTCCGCTACGCGACGGCCGACCACGTGCGCGCTCGACTCCCGGTCAACCGTCGAGGAAGCCGCCGTACGGGCTGGGGGCCGCGGCCGCCCGGGTCCGCGGGGCGTACTGTTCGGACTGGAGCAGGGCGGCGAGCTCCGAGCGGCTCGACACGCCGACCCGGGCGTAGATCGCCTTGCGGTGATCGTTCGCGGTGTGCTCGGAGATGCCGAGGCTGCCCGCGATCTGCGTCATCGACCGGCCCAGCAGCAGGAGGCCGAGCACGTCGCGCTGCCTGCTGGTGAGCCCGTAGGCGTCGACGAGCATCGCGCTGACCTCGGCCGGCCGGGCGCGGTCCACGATGACCGCGACGCCGCCGTCGGGCGCGGACATGCTGGCGGCGTGGAGGGACAGCACACGACCGTCGGGCAGGGTCAGGCGCGAGTGCGCCCCGTCCCAGTCCGGACGGTCGCGGATCGCCGCGGCGACGATCGTCGCCGCGGTGGCCAGCTCCGGCCCGCCGAGCTCGAGCCAGCGTTCGGCCGGCGCGGTCATCGCCGCGACGTGGCCGCCGGGCCGCACCTCGAGCACGCCCGGGGGTTCGTCCACGGCCTCCGGACGCGTGGCCGCGGTCCGCAGGAGGCAGAGCCGGATCCCGTCGGCGGCGTGCGGCGCGACCTCGGCGACGCGAGCGGCGTCCTCGGCGGTGAACGGACCGTTGGTGCGGTAGAGGGTCGCGCTCCCCCACGCGGTGCCCCCGGACCACAGGATGGCACGGAGCTCGTCGGTCACGCCGAACGCCGAGAGGAGGTGCCGGAAGCGGCTGGCGCGGGCCAGGTCGCCGTCGGTTACCTCGCTCAGGACCGCCGTCGTCCGCCCGTCGGCGATGAGCTGCAGGTAGCTCGACGGCTCCTCGTCGCCGAACTCGTAGCTGTACAGGAGCGCCTCGCGCTCGGGGTCCTTGGGGAGCCCGGTCATCGTGCAGGAGGTGGACAGTCCGGTCGCGGGGTCGTGGGTGGCCCAGGCCGCCACGGCGTACGGGACGAACCCGCGCAGCATCGCGTCGAACTCCAGGCAGAGGCCCTCGAGATCGTGACCGTCGCGTGCGATCACCTGCGCGCGGCGTTCGAGGTCAGCTGTCGGCATGGCGTGACGCTACTGGCCGTGACGAGCGGTGTCATCCGGACCTCCTGATCGGTCCGGGAGCGTGCCCGTCCGCGGTCCGAACGCACATCCCCAGAACCGGGGATGGTGGCGTGTCCGTGGTCCGGCGTAGCGTCGCCGGGACGCCGAGACGGAGGCCCGACGTGACGACCGAGCGGTGGTACGAGCGGTACGCGTGGATCTGGTTCGTGGTGCTGACCGCGCCGATCCTCCCGCTCGCGTTCCTGATCTACCTCGACCCGTCGTCCGGCGCGGATCTCTGGACGCGGTTCGGCCACGCCGTGCCCCCGGCGGTCGCCGCGGACTCGGCCGCGACCGAGTACGTCGAGTTCATCTCGCACTGGGCGTCGACCGGCTCGATCGGGTTCAACCTCTTCGGGCTGCTCATCGCCGTCACCGCCTTCCGGCGGGGCGAGCGCTGGGCCTGGCTCGCGTTCTGGTACTGGCCGGTCCTGTTCGCCACGCACTTCTTCACCTACGAGAGCGCCTTCCGCTACGGGCAGCTCGTCTGGTTCGCCGTGTCGGTGGTCGTGCTCCTCGCGACCTACCGGCGGGTGTGGGGCCGTGCGGCGGCACGATCCGACGCGGCGCTGGCCGTGGGAGGGCTCGCCGGGAGATATCCGGTGCCGGAGGACGGGGCGCGCGGTTGATGCAGGAGCGGCCGGACTGGGCGGGGACGACGCGCACGGTCGTCACCGTCGGCGTCCTGCTGCTCACGCTCGCTGCGCTCACCGTCTCGGACACGCACCTCGGGCAGTTCAGCGCGGCGACCAAGCTCGACCTCCGCTTCGGCTACGCGTACGCGGACGTGGTGGCGCTGTTCGACGAGTACGGGACCGGAGGTCGGCGCGCGTACGCGGTCAACCTCGGCGTCGACACCGTCTACCCGATCGCGCTCGCCGCAGCGTCGGTGCTGCTCGCCACCCGCGCGTTCGGGGCGCGTCGGCGGGTGCTGTGGGTTCCCGCGCTCGTGTTCGCGGTGCTCGACGTCCTCGAGAACGCCCTGTTCGGGGTCGCGCTCGCCACGCACCCGGAGGTCCCGGCGGGACCGGTCGCCGTCGCGTCCGTCGTCACCCGCGTGAAGCTCGGCGCCTTCCCCCTCGCGGTCGCCGTCATCCTCGTGGCCGGCGGCGTCCTCGCGTTCAGGTGGGTCCGGGGACGGCGAGCCGGGCCCTGAACGGCCGGCCGGTCGGCACGGTGCTCCAGCTGCGGTCGGCGG
The DNA here is from genome assembly GCA_964483845.1 of uncultured Actinomycetota bacterium. Taxonomy (GTDB): domain Bacteria; phylum Actinomycetota; class Nitriliruptoria; order Nitriliruptorales; family JAHWKO01; genus CAZADJ01. The sequence continues at coordinate 24,357 of CAZADJ010000011.1, forward strand.
AACCGGGCCGTCCCGTGGACCGTGAGCGCCGAGCGGGACAGCGTGCCGAACCGCCGTCGCTATCCAACGGATCAGCTCCGAGCGCGTCAGCGTCCGCGCCAGGACGGCGACGAGCGTCGGTGGACGCGCCGTTGCCACTGCTGCCGCGCTCAGCGGTGGCGCATCGTCCGCCCCAGGCTGATCCCGAGGGCCAGCACGGTCAGGGGCAGTACGAACCAGAGCAACGCTGCTCCGAGTTGAGCGGTGAAGGCGTGCTCGGCCGCGTCGAGTACGAGATAGACGGTGTAGGCCGTGTAGTAGCCCAGAAAGACCGCACCCTCCCAGCGGGAGACCGTGTAGCCGGTGAAGAAGATCGGGAGCGTCGCGATCGCCACCGCGATCATCACCGGGATGTCGAAAGTGAGTGCCCCGTCGGGCACAGGCACACCAGCCGGGGCGACCACGCTGCCGAGACCCAGCACAGCGAGCAGGTTGAAGATGCAGCTGCCGACGACGTTGCCCACGGCGATGTCGAGTTCGCCGCGGACCGCGGCCAGGACGGAGGTCGCGACCTCCGGCAGCGACGTCCCGGCGGCCACGACGGTCAGTGCGATCACGAACTCGCTGACGCCGAGCGTCGTGGCTGTGCTCACCGCCGCCTCCACCAGCCACCGCGCCCCGACGACCAGCATGCCCAGACCGGCGACGATCAGCGCGACGTTCGCGGCGAGGTGGCTGCGGCTCCCCGCCCCGAACGCCCCCTCGTACTCCGCCTCGATCTCGACGGGCTCACGCCGACTCTGGCGGACCAAGAACCACGTGTACGCGACCACACCGGCGGTCAGGACGAGTCCATCCACGCGACCGATCCGCCCGTCCAGAGCGAGCAACAGTGTCACCCCGGATGCGGTGATCACCAGCGGGACATCGAGACGTACCAGCTGCTGTGCGACCCGCAGCGGGCGGATGAGGGCGGCCAACCCGAGGATGAACAGGATGTTGAAGATGTTGCTGCCGATGACGTTGCCCAGGGCTACGCCGGCCTGCCCCGCGTACGCAGAGCCGACCGTCACCGCGAGCTCCGGCGAGCTCGTGCCGAACGCCACGACGGTGAGGCCCACCACCAGCGGCGAGATCCCCGCGGCGACCGACACCCGTGAAGCGCCGCGGACCAGCAGCTCGGCACCGGCGATCAGCAGTGTGCCGCCGAGGAGGAAGAGCACGAACGGGTTCGTCAGCAACGGAGCTGTCCAGGGTCGTCGGGGCAGGCCACTGTCGAGTCGGAGATGCCGGGCGATCAAGTGTGGCACGACCCCGGGCGTGCGGATCCGGGATCGAGGAGCTGGCCGGGGGTCGGGTTGCCGACGGTTACGCTGTGGTCCTGATCCACGGCATCCTGCTCCTCACCCCCGCGG
>CAZADJ010000012.1:0-25473 GCA_964483845.1 uncultured Actinomycetota bacterium
CGGCGCCGCGCCGACCCACGGGCCGGAACGAGCCGCGCCGCGCGGCTGAGCCCGGCACCGGTCAGCCCCCCGACGGCGGGTGCGAGCGCGCCGATGAGCAGCACGAAGCCGATGGTCGTCCACGAAACCGGGAGTCCGAAGCCGATCCCGGCCCCGACGATGCCCCCGATCAGGGCGAGGGTGAGGCTCGTCGGCAGGCCGAGCCGTGACAGGACGGTCACGACACCGACGCTGCTCAGCACCGCGACGGCCAGTGCCAGGTGAGCCGCGTCGCGGTCGACCGTGGTGGCGAAGCCGACGAGCCGCTCGGCCAGGGTGCTCGCCACGTCGGTCCCGACGAGGAACGGGGTGACGACCACCAGCACCACGAGGATCGCGAAGGCGGGGAGACGCCGAGACGGTGCGCGGAGGGCGATGGCGAGCAGGGTCGCGCCGTCGTTCGCGCCGCTCACGACCGCGAAGCCGGCGGCGGCGACGACGAGCAACCACGTCTCGAGGCTCACCACTCCCTCCGATCGCTGACCGTGGGTCCTCCGGTGCAGCACCGGGGATCCCGGGTGCGTGCCTAGCATGCGTGCGTAGCATCCGCGCCGAGACGACGCAGTCGGAGGGGTCCCGCCGATGCCGGTGCTCGTGATCCGACCCCGCGGGGAGGTCGCGGACGTCCTCGTCCGCCGGCTGGCCGCGACCGGGGGGGAGGTGCGTGCCTACGGGCCCGATCTGGCCGTCGCGGAGCTGCGGCGCCTGGGGATCGTCTGTGCCAGCGGTGTGCTCGTCGACGAGGGCCACCTCGAGACGGCGATGGAGCAGGTCCACACGGTGATCCACCTCGGCTTCGATCCGCTCGCGGGTGACCCGCACGGGTCGGTCGAGGAGGCCGCGACGATCGTCACCGCGGCGATCGGGGCCGGTGTGCGCAGGCTGATCGCGGTGACCCTCCCGGGCCCCTCCCCCGAGGCCTCGGATCCGATGCGGCTCGCCGCAGCGGAGATCGAGGATCTCGTCCGTGCCGCCCCCCTGCCGACGGTCGTGGTCCGCCCGTCGCTGATCGACGCGGCGGGCGCGAGACGCGTGCTGGCTCGCACCCCGATCGCTGGTGGCGCGCTGGAGGGCCTCGTCGCCCCGGTGCGGCCGGCTGACCTCGCCGAGCTGCTCTTCCAGCTCGACGAGCAGCGCGACGCGGTCGATGCGGAGCACGTCGTGCTGGCCGCCGACGGGCCGCGTGCGGTGCCGCTCGGCGATCATCTGCGCTCGCGCGGGGTCACGCCGCTGTCGGTCGTCGGCCGCGTGGTGGAGCGGCTCCGTCCCGGCAGCTCGCCGGCGCCGGAGGTGGTGGCGGGCCCGTGGACGTCGCCGCCCGAGGTGCCGAGCGGGTGGGCGGCGACCGGTGTCGAGCCCGGCGCCCCGGACGCTCCCGACGCGCCGTCGTGACCGCCGATGGGTGTCGCGCTCAGCCGTCGTCCTTCGTGCGTCGGACCATCAGCACGGTGACGACGGCGAGGAGCGCGCCGAACGCGCGCGCGAGCGATCCCGACGGCAGCGCGAGGGCGAGTTCGGCACCGAGCAGCGCGCCGAGGAACGCGCCGGCGCCGAGCTTGAGCCCGAGCGGCCACTCCGTGTAGCCGCGACGGGCGTGGGTGGCTGCGCCGAGAAGCGCGGTCGGCACGATGATCGCGAGCGATGTGCCCTCGGCCAGGTGCTGGCCGTAGCCGAACAGCAGCACCAGCGCCGGCACGATCACGACGCCGCCGCCGATGCCCAGTAGGGCCGAGGCCGTCCCGACCGCGACGCCGAGCAGCGCGTGCGTGAGGACCGGGACCGGCTCGAAGGTCGGGTCCATGACGAGCCTGGCCTCGAGCGGTGCGTCACCGACAGCGATCAGTCGCAGCGCGACGAGCGCCAGGATCGCGGAGAACAGGAGGCGCAGCTGCCGGTCGGGGATGCGCGGCATGAGCCACGCCCCCAACTGGACCCCGCCGACGGCGCCGGCCGCGACGGCGCCCGCCCCGATCCAGGCCACCTCCCCGTCGAGCGCGAACCGGGTCGCGCCGACGACGGCGGGGATCGTGATCGCGACGAGCGACGTCGCGTGCGCGACGTGCTGTGCCCGGCGGAGGAGCAGCACGAGGACGGGGATGAACAGGACCCCGCCGCCGACCCCGAACAGTCCGGCCACGAAGCCGGCCGCCAGCCCGCCGCCGAGCGGGTACACCCACGTCCCGGCCGCCCCGCCGGGCAGCGAGGTGTCCGGTCCGCCCCCCGGGTCGGCGGCGGCCGGATCGTCGTCGTGGCCCCCCTCGGGACCGGTTCGGGCCTCGTCGATGTCGCTGCTCCCGTCCGGCGCGAGGCTAGGAGAGCGGTGGCGGTTCCGTGACCACCCGCGCCTGTGCGCTGCTGTAGCGTCGCGACGAGCCACCGAGGAGGCAGAGATGGGCGAGCACGTCACGCTCGAGGTCGACGGCGACCGTCGCGTCGGCACGATCCGGGTCGACAACCCCCCGATGAACGCCCTGAGCCGTCGGATCTGGTTGGACATCGCCGCTGCGGTGGACGAGGCCGCGGAACGGGAAGACGTCGGGGCGCTGGTCGTCTGGGGCGGGCCGAAGGTCTTCGCGGCCGGTGCCGACGTCAAGGAGTTCCCCGACCGTGACTACCAGTCGACGCGTGAGTACGGGCGGGTGCTCCGATCGAGCCTGGCTGCGCTCGCGCGGACACCGATGGTCACGATCGCCGCGGTCCACGGCTACGCCCTCGGTGGTGGCTGCGAGCTCTCGATGGCGTGCGACTTCCGCTACGCGGCGGATTCTGCGAAGTTCGGGCAGCCGGAGATCAACCTCGGTCTGATCCCCGGCGCCGGGGGGACCCAGCGCCTGCCCCGGCTGGTGGGCATCGCCCGCGCGAAGGACCTCGTGCTCTCCGGGCGGATGATCTCCGCCGAGGAGGCGCTCGACTGGGGTCTGGCCGACCGCGTGTTCCCCGCCGACGACCTCCGTGAGGAGGCGCTCGAGGCGGCGGCCGGGTTCGCGGCAGGCCCCTACGCGCTGCGTCTCGCGAAGCAGGCGATCGACGACGGCTCGGAGCTCCCGCTGGACCAGGGCCTGCGTCTGGAGTCGTCGCTGTTCGCGGAGTGCTTCGCGACCGACGACGCCCGTATCGGGATCGCCAGCTTCATCGAACACGGCCCGGGGGAGGCCGAGTTCACCGGCCGCTGACCCGTCAGCTGGTTCCGAGCTGCATCCGCTGATCTCCTGCCGCCCGTGTCAGCGGAGCGGCGGACGCTCCCCCTACACGGCTCGTGTGCTCGTCTACTAGCGTCAGACGCTAGGAGTCTGGCGACACGGACCGGGTGAGCGTGGACGCGGCGGAGATCGGTGAGCGGGTCCGGCGGCTGCGGCACGAGCGCGGGCTCAGCCAGGCGGAGCTCGCGGCCCGGGCCGGGCTGAGCCGTCAGGCTGTCGGTGCGCTCGAGGCGGGGCGGCACCTGCCGCGCGTCGACGCTGCGGTCGGGCTCGCCGCTGCACTGGACACGACGGTCGAGGCGTTGGCCGAGACGGCCACCCCCGGCGTCGTCGATGTCCTCGGGCGGGGCCTGCGGGACGGCCAGCCCGTGCGGGCCGCGGCGGTCGGTGAGGCGATGGTGTGCATCCCGGTGCCGGGCGCGCACGACGGCGAGTGGTGGCCGTGCCCGGACGGTGTGGTGCGCGCCGGGCGGCTGGAGCTGGTCGAGGGGGCGGAGCCTTCCGGTCTCGTCGTGGTCGGGTGTGATCCCGCGCTCGGGATGATCGCCGATCTGGCACCCCCGACCAGAGCGCGCATCCTCCCGGTGTCGGCCTCCTCGGGGGCCGCCCGGCGAGCGTTGGTGGCCGGCCGCGCCCACGCCGCGGTGGTGCACGCCGTCGATCCCGGCGGTGAGGAGGCGGGCGTCGACGTGGAGCGCGTCACCCTCGCACGGTGGCGCACGGGGCTCGCGGCGCCGACCGGGGCCGGTCGGGCGCTGGACGACGCACTCGCCGGGCGGGGACCGGTCGTGTTGCGCGAGGACGGTGCGGAGGCGCAGCAGGCGTACGTGCGCGCCCTGCTGGCGGCGGGTCGGGCGGCTCCCGTGGGCCCCCGGGCCGTCGGTCACCTCGACGCGGCACGGCGGGCGTCGGAGACCGGCCTCGCGGCGGTGACGATCGAGCCGGTGGCCCGGGCGCTCGGGCTCGACTTCCGTGCCCTCGAGACGCACACGGTCGAGGTCTGGACCGCCGCCGAGGCGACCGAGCTCCCCGGCGCGCGGGCGTTGGGCGAGGTGCTGGCGTCGGCGCGGTTCCGGGCGCGCGTCGCCCGCCTCGCCGGCTACGACCCGGGTCCGGTCGGTTGAGACGCCGACCCCTTCCGTCCACCGCGGTCGGTCTCATCCTGTTGCTGGGGGGGTGCGTGCCGGGCGGTGCCGAGGGGTCCGGGGACCCCCTGCTCGTCGCCGCCGCCGCCGACCTGGTCCCGGCGTTCGAGCTCCTCGGGGAGCGCTTCGAGGAGGAGACCGGTCGACGGGTCGTGTTCAACTTCGGGTCCTCCGGCCGCCTCGCCCAGCAGGTGCTGGAGGGATCACCCGCGGATCTGTACGCCTCCGCGGACGTCTCGTTCGTCGAACGGGTGCTCGCTGCTGGTCGCGGTGACCCCGACACGCGGATCACCTACGCGTTCGGCCGCATCGTCATCTGGGCACGCGCCGACGCGTGGCGCGGTTGGCGCGGGCTCGGCGAGCTCGCCGCGGACGACGACGTCCGGATCGTCGCCATCGCCAACCCGGAGCACGCCCCGTACGGCGCGGCTGCGAGGGAGGCGCTCGAGTCGGTCGGCGCCTGGGGTGAGCTGTCGGATCGGCTCGTGCTCGGCGACAACGTCGCGGACACGCAGCGACTGGTCGCGTCGGGCAACGCCGACGCGGGGATCGTCGCGCTCTCCCTCGCGGTGGCCGCCGACGAGCGCGATGAGGGGCGGTGGACGTTGATCCCCGACGAGCTCCACGCCCCGCTCCAGCAGGACCTCGTCGTCACGGCCGAGGATCCCGACCGCGCGGCGCTCGCGACGAGGTTCGCGGACCTCGTGGCGAGCGAGGCGGGCCGGGAGGTCATGCGTCGCTTCGGGTTCCTCCTCCCCGGTGACGAGCTCCCCGGTGCGGAGGGATGGTGAGGCTGTGGACTGGTCGCCCGTCTGGATCTCCCTGCAGGTGGCCTCCCTCGCCACGGTCCTCGCCGCGGTGACCGGGGTCGCCGGGGCGTACGCGCTGACCCGCCTCGAGTTCCCCGGTCGGGGCCTGCTGGAGGCGGTCGCGAGCCTGCCGATCGTCCTGCCGCCGACGGTGCTCGGCTACTACCTGCTGGTGCTGCTCGGGCGGCGGTCGCCGCTCGGGCGCGCGTGGGAGTCGCTCGTCGGGGCACCGCTCGTGTTCAGCTGGCAGGGCGCGGTGATCGCCGCCGCTGTGGCCAGCATGCCGTTCTGCATGTGGGCCGCGCGGGCCGCGATCGACGATGTCGACCCGCGCTACGAGCAGGCGGCTCGTGTCGCCGGGTTGCCCGAGTGGCGGGTCGCGCTCCACGTGACGCTCCCGCTCTCGGTGCGCGGTCTGCTCGCCGGTGTGGCGCTCGCCTTCGCCCGCGCACTGGGCGACTTCGGGGCGACGGTGATGGTCGCGGGCAACATCCCGGGTCGGACCCAGACGATGCCGATCGCCGTCTACGACCGGGTCCAGGCCTTCGACTACGCGACGGCCGGGGTGCTAGCCGCGGTGCTGTCGGTCGTCGCGATCCTCGTGCTGCTCCTCATGCGGCGGCTCGAGCGGGTGGCGCTGTGACCCTCGATGTCGACGTCACCCACCGGGTCGGCACCTTCGACCTGCGGGCGCGCTTCCGTGTCGGACCCGGCATCACCGTGGCCTTCGGGCCGTCGGGCTCGGGCAAGACCACCCTCCTGCGGCTGCTGGCCGGGTTGGATCGTCCCCACGGCGGGCGCATCGTGCTGAACGACCGCACCATCGCCGATGCGAGCCGTGGCGTGCACGTGGCCTCGCAGGAGCGTCGCATCGGGATGGTGTTCCAGGAGCCGCTGCTGTTGCCGCACCGGACCGCGCTGTCCAACGTCGCGCTCGCGGTGCGCGCCGCGGGGCGCGGGGAGCGTCGACGACGGGCGCTGGAGCGTCTCGAGCAGGTCGGGGCCGGCGAGCTCGACCAGCGGCGGCCCGGCGAGCTGTCCGGTGGTCAGCAGCAGCGCGTCGCGCTGGCCCGCGCGCTCGCCGGCCGGCCGCGGCTCCTGCTCCTCGACGAGCCGTTCAGCGCGCTCGACCGGGCCACGCGACGACGGCTCCGCGGGTTGGTGCGCAGCGTCGTCGCCGAGCTCGGGTTGACGGCGGTCTTCGTCACCCACGACGAGGAGGAGCTCGGCGAGCTGGCCGACCGTGTCCTGATCGCCGAGGACGGCGAGCTGACCCGTCTGACCCACCCATCGCGGTTCGGGCGGTGACCGGCGCTGGAGCGGCCCGCCCCTCCGACGTGACGGGCCGACCGCTTCGGGGTGACCGGGGGGCGGGGCCGCGGTCACGCGTCGGGACCGTGGGCTGGCGGGCGGCGGCCGGGTCGATGGGGAGCCCACCTTCGACTCGGCCCTCCGCCCGCAGTAGCCTCGGTGTGGCGGGCGGCGCGCGCGAACCGGAGGCCCATCCGTGGACACGTCACAGATGGACATGAAGCAGAAGCAGTCCGCCTACCACGACTGGGAGGCGGGCAACTACGACGAGAAGTTCTCGATCTCGTACGACGAGCGCTGCATCGCGTACGCACGGGAGCGCTTCCTGAAGGCCGTCCCCGCCGGCCTGCGCTACGGACGGGTCCTCGAGGTCGGTGCCGGCACCGGTTTCTTCATCATCAACCTCTGGCAGGCTGGCTTCGTCGGTGAGGACGCGCACGCCACCGACATCTCCGAGCGGATGCTCCAGGTGTGCAAGCGCAACGCCGCGGAGCACGGCCTCGAGCTGCGGACCTCCCAGGGCGACGCCGAGGACCTGCCGTACCCCGACGATCGGTTCGACCTCGTCATCGGACACGCGTTCATCCACCACCTGCCGGATCCCCGGGCCGCGATCGCCGAGATGCACCGGGTCCTTGCCCCGGGCGGGACCCTCGTGATCGCCGGCGAGCCGACGCGGTGGGGCGACGCGGTGCTCCAGCGCGTGAAGCGCGGGACCTACCTGGGCTGGCGGACACTGACGGCGCTCCCACCGCTGCGTGGCCTGCGTCCCGATCCCGACGTGGACGGGGACGACCCCGACGACGCGGCCCTCGCCGCGCTCGAGTGGGAGGTCGACCTCCACACCTTCGATCCGGGTGAGGTGGAGGGGATGGCACGGGGCGCGGGGTTCGAGGACGTCAGGGTCGTGACCGAGGACCTCACGGCGAGCTGGTTCGGCTGGGCGGTGCGCACGATCGAGGGGTCGACCGCGCCGGGGCGGCTCGGTGAGCGCTGGGCGTTCTGGGCCTACCGCAACTACCTGCGCCTCCAGCGCCTCGACGACGCCGTGCTGCGCAGGGTCGTCCCGCGCCAGCTGTTCTACAACCTGATCCTGCACGCGCGGAAGCCGTCGACGACCGCGTCATGACCGCGCTGTCCGCGCCGGGGTCACCGTCCGAGCGTCCGGAGGATCTCGACGACGATCTCGTCGAGGAGGCACTCAGCCACCACGTCGAGCAGGCCGTCGCGGCCGCCGTCGCCCGCGAGGGCTACCGACGCGTCGCCCAGCTCGAAGCGGACCTCGCCGCGGGGTCGTCGCTGCCGACGGCACTGGCGCTGCGTCCGCCTCCGCGGCTGCGGTACCCGAAGTGGGGGTGGCGGCGCGCGATCCGCTTCGCCGTCCAGCGGCGCATGCTCGGACAGCGCTACCGGGCCACCTTCCGCCGGTACCTCTGGCACCGGCTGACGAAGCGCCACGTCGAGCTCCAGGGACTCCTCTTCACCGGGAAGCGTGTGGAGCTGTACGCCCGTCCCGGCCTGGGGCGCCTCGTCGTCGGCCCCTGGTGCTGGATCGGCAACGACAACAAGCTCCGTGCCCACGAGGGACAGCTCACCCTTGGCGAGAAGGTGGTGATGGGTCGGGAGAACGTGGTCAACGCGTACCTGGACGTGGAGATCGGCGGCGCCTCGATCCTGGCGGACTGGATCTACGTGACCGACTTCGACCACCGCTTCGACCGCCTGGACGTCCCGATCAAGGACCAGGGGATCGTGAAGTCACCGGTGCGCATCGGGCGTGATGTCTGGTTGGGCGAGAAAGCGTCCGTCCTCCGAGGTGTCGACATCGGCGACGGATCGGTCGTCGCCGCCCACTGCCTCGTCAACGACGACGTGCCGCCCTTCTCCATCGCGGTCGGCGTCCCCGTGCGGGTGGTGCGGTCGCGGTTGCCCGACGGGATGGAGCCCGACGAGGCGCTCGCGCTGATCCGGGCCGGCGAGCCGATCCCGGGCGATCCGCTCGAAGCGCCCGGATGAACCCCCAGCGGCGATCCGACGACGACTGGGGGCCCGCCCATGCCGGTCGCGCGGACGGGACCCTCACGGAGCGGATCGGTCGCCGCATCCGCGGCAGCCCCGACCGTCTGGGCTGGTGGACCCTCCCGATGTTCATCGCGGTCGGGCTCCTCGGCGCCGTCCTCGCCGGCTCGCTCGCCGTCGTCTACTACTCGCAGCGCGTCGCTGCGCTCGAACGGGAGACGGCTGAGGCCCGGCAGGAGCTCGCCGGAGCCGTCGACCGGGTGAGCGAGGCGGCCGAGGAGGCGGTCGCCGCCATCGAGGAGGAGGCGGCGTCGGTCCTGGACCGGGTCGCGGCGGACCCGCCGGTGGAGGAGGCGGTCGTCCACGGGTTGGTCGCCGTCCGCGCCTCCGTCGTCGTGGAAGAGCCGCGGGAACGCCCACCGGAGACCGACCCCGACGACCAGGCGTCCGACGGTGAGGACGGGGAGGCCGCCGGAGAGGACGACACGGGCGAGGGGGGTGACGAGACGGCCGGGGACGACGAGCCCGACCCGCCTCCCGAGCCGCGGCGCCGGACCCGCTACGGGTCCGGCTTCGCGGTGATCGCCGACGATGACGGGGTCTTCGTCGTGACCGCGTTCGCGGTCGTCGCCGACCCGTCGCGGCCGGGCAACGCCGTGGAGCGGGCGGAGGTGCTGGTCGGCGGCGAGACGGTGGAGGCGCAGGTGCACTCCTGGGACGCGGACCGCGACGTGGCGCTGCTGCGCACCGGCCCGATCGCGGGCATGGACGTGGCGGAGTGGCGACCGGCGGACGAACCGCTGTCCCCCGGCGACCAGGTCTTCGCGGCGGGGATGACCCCCCGGGCGTCCCTGATGCAGCTGCGGGCCACGATCGCCGCGGCGGACGCGGACGCGATCCACAACGACCTCGCTATCCCCGACGTGCTGCGGGGCGGGCCGTTGCTCGACGGTCAGGGCCGGGTCGCCGGCGTCGTCTCGTCGGCGTACGAGCCCTACGGGGAGTCAGGTGCGGTCAGCCCGGACCTGCCGGTCCGGCTGCTGTGCGAACGGCTCATCCGCTGCGGGGACGAGGACCTCGGCGCCGGCTGACCGGAGGGGGACGGCTGCCCGGGGTCGGCCCTCAGCATCCGCTCCGGATGATCGGCGGGATGCAGACGCCTCCGTCGTCCCCGTCGTCCCCGTCGTCCTCGTCGTCCGGTTCGTCGTCCTCCGGCGGGGGCCCGTCGTCCGCGGGGGGAGGGTCCGGTGTGGGATCCGGGCTGGGGTCCGGTGACGGGTGGGGGTCGTCGCGGGACATCGCCGGGCCCGGCCGGCGCGCCCCGGCCCGGAGATCGCCAGGCTCCGGGAAGGCACGCGGCGCCACCTCGGTGAGCAGCTCGGCGGCGGCGTCGCGCCACACGAGTGCCGGGAGGGTCCCACCGAACACCTGACCGAAGCCGCCGACGTCCGTGATCGGGCGACGCTCGTCCGGGTCGCCTGCCCAGACCGCCAGGGACAGGTCGGGCGTGTACCCCACGAACCAGGCGTCGGTGAGGTCGTTGGTCGTGCCCGTCTTGCCCGCCTGCGGGCGATCGATGCGCGCGCGTGCCCCGGTCCCTCGCTCGACCGCCTGCTCCAGGATCCGGTTGACCTCGCGCGCGACGTCCCGGTCGATCGCCTGGTAGCAGCGGCCCTCGTCGAGGTCGACGAGGCGGTCGGGGCGTGACTCCAGGAGATCGGCGTCGGGAGCTCGTTCGGCCGGAGGTTCGAGGGCTCGGCCGTCGCGGTCGCGTACCGCGAGGATCGTGCGGGCCGGGCACGCGAGGCCGTCGTTGGCCAGGGTCGCGTAGGCGCTGGCCATGTCCAGCACCGAGGGGCCGCGCTCCCCGGCGCCGAGGGCGATGGTGACGTCGTCCTCGATCGGGTTGCGGACCCCCATCCGGGCCGCGACGTCGGCGATCGCGCCCGCGCCGACGTCGGCGCCGAGGTGGGCGTAGACGGTGTTGACCGAGCGGACCATCGCCTCGGTCAGGGTCAGCGATCCGTAGCCGCGACCGTCGGCGTTCCGTGGGGTCCAGTCGCCGATCCGTGCCTGGGCAGGCGCCGCGTAGGTGGTCGCGGGCGTCAGCCCGTCCTCCAGCGCCGCGATCAGCACGAACGGCTTGAACGTCGAGCCGGCCTGCCGCGCACCCTGGGTGGCTAGGTTCACCTGGGCGTAGTCGGTGCGCGAGTACGCGGACGTGTCGCCGTAGCGATCGCGCCCGGCGTGCATCGCCAGCACGTCGCCGGTCTCCGGCTCGACGACCGCGGCGGCGATCTCGTAGCCGGTCTCCGGGTCGGGGAGGTGATCGGTGACCGCCGCGTCGAGCCTCCGCTGTGCGTCGGGATCCAGCGTCGTGCGGACCTCCAGCGCGCCGGTCACCAGCGCCTCCGGACCGTACGCCCGCTCGATGACCTGGCGCACGTGTGCGACGAAGTACGGCTGGTCGAACCGTCGTGGCTCGCGCTCCCGCACCTCGAGCGGCGCGCGCTGTGCCGCCGATGCGGCATCCTCGTCCACCACCCCGAGCGCCGCCATCCGGTCGAGCAGTGCGTCGCGACGTCCCATCGCCCCCTGCGGGTCGACCCGCGGGTTGCGCACCGACGGGGCGGGGAGCAGCTGCGCGAGCGTCGCTGCCTGTGCGAGGTCGAGCTCGGCGGCGGACAGCCCGAAGTAGGTCAGCGCGGCGGCCTCGACACCGTAGGCCCCCTCACCGAAGTAGACGGTGTTGAGGTACTCCTCCAGGATCTCCTCCTTGGTGCGTTCGCGCTCGAGCTGGATGGAGATCACCGCCTCGCGCACCTTGCGGATGATGGTGCGCTCGGCGCCGGTGAACGCGTTCTTGACGTACTGCTGCGTGAGCGTGGAGCCGCCCTGCTGGATCGCGCCCGTGCGCAGGTTGGTCACCACGGCCCGCAGCAGCGCGACGGTGTCGACGCCCTCGTGCTCGAAGAAGCGTGCGTCCTCGGAGGCGACGATCGCGGCGATCGCCTCGTCGCTGACCGCGTCGATGCTCACGACACGGCGGTCCACCTCGGAGTCGAAGCGGGCGAGCACGGTGCCGTCCGACGCGGTGATCGTCGAAGGGCCGGTCAGCTCGCGGGGATCGGGGACCTCCCACTCGGCCGCGAGGGCGACCCAGGCGAAGAAGAGCACCAGCGCGGCGGCCGCCAGGAGCGCGCTGGCGCCGACGAGCACGGCACGGCGGACGAACTGTGCAGCGGACATCACGCCAGAGGGTACGGCGGCCCGTCCGGTCGCTCGCCGGTACCGGGACGTCCCGACGGGTCGGCACCGTCGTCGGGTCGCCACCGGACGCCGTACCCTCGCGGTCCGTGGAACGCTCGATCGGCCTGCTCCTCGTCGCGCTCGGCGTCGGCGCGATCGTCCTCGGCCTGCTCGTGATGGCCGGCGGGTTCTCGTGGTTCGGACGACTGCCCGGCGACCTCCGCTTCGAGGGGGAGCGCAGCCGCGTCCTCATCCCGATCACATCGATGATCGTGATCTCGGTCGTGCTCTCCGTGGTGCTGACCGTCGTGTCCCGTTGGCTGCGGGGCTGAACGGCGCTCAGCTCGCTGCCTCGCCGTCGAGGTCCAGGAGGTCCGAACGTCCGAGCAGCACGCGCAGCGGGGGGCGCTCGTCGCCCGCTCCGCGCAGCTCGGCCTCCTCGTGGATCGCCCGTTCGTACACCGTGACCGTGCGACGGGCGACCTGCCGCCAGTCGTAGCGCCGCGCGATGACCTGGCGCGCACGTCGCACCAGCCCGGCGGCCAGCTCGTCGTCGGTGAGCACGGCGATGAGCGCGTCGGCGAGGCTGTCGGGGTCCCCGGGCTCGAAGCGCAGCCCCGCATCCTCCCCGACGATCTCGCGCAGCCCTCCGGTGTCGCCGACGACCACCGGGGTCCCGCAGGCCATCGCCTCGATCGCGACCAGACCGAACGGCTCGTAGATGCTCGGGGCGACCGCGACGTCGGCGGCGGCGTAGTGCAGACGGAGGTCGTGGTCCTCGAGGAAGCCGGTGAAGGTGACACGTCGTGTCAGGCGCAGCTTGCGCACCAACCCTCGGAGCTCGTCGGCGTACGTGCCGTCGCCGGCGACGACGAAGCGGACCGGGCCGACCTCGTCCAGGAGGCGCTCCATCGCGCGGATCACCGTCTGGACGCCCTTCTCGTACTCGAGGCGGCCGGCGAAGACGACCAGCTTCTCGCCGCGACGGACGCTCCGCCGCCGGAAGTCGGCCAGGTCGTCGTCGGGGATGGAGAAGTCGGCCACGGCGACACCGTTCGGGACGACGTTCACCTTCGCGGTGGGCAGCTGGAAGATCGTGCGTACCTCACGCTTCATGTAGCGCGAGCAGGTGATCACCCGGCGCGCCTCGTAGGTGAGCCACCACTCGACCTGGTGGATGAGCTTGCTCAGATCGGTCGGGAGGTGGCCCTGGTGGCGGCCGTACTCGGTCGCGTGGACGGTCGCGACCAGCGGCAGGTCGTGCGCCGCCTTGACGCCGGCGGCCGCGTAGCCGACGAGCCAGTCGTGGGCGTGGACGACGTCGACCGTCCGCTCGCGCAGGAGCCGGTGGGCGACCGCCTGCACGCCGTTGTTGAACGCGAGTACCCACGGGACGAGGTTCTCCGCGTCGAACGGGATGACCGGCGGCGCCTCGCCGACCCGGAGCACGTGGACGCCGTCGAGGTGCTCCTCGGACGGTGCGTCGGGATGCCCGCGCGTGACGACGTGCACCTCGTGCCCGGCCGCCGCCAGCGTGCGGGAGAGCGCAGCGACGTGGCGGCCGAGCCCGCCGACGACGCGCGGCGGGAACTCCCAGGAGAGCTCGAGGATGCGCACGGGAGGTGACCCTACCGGTCGCCGTCGCCGCATCGGGGGGGCCGGTCGGGCCCCGAGGTCCCACGTCCGGCGGGGCCTGGGCGTCCACTCAGCGCACGAGCGCGCGCCGGTCGCACTCGTGGTGCCAGCCGGTGATGTCGGCCTCCGCGAGGTCGGCACCGATGGCGCGCAAGGCCGGATCGAGCACCTCGCGCAACGCCAGGGTCGTCAGCTCCTCCAGGACGGGCTCGACCAGCTCCTCCACCCCCGACGGGTCGGTGCTGACCGTGAGGTCGACGTGCCCGTCCTCCGTCGACGAGACCGTCTGGGTGTTGTCCCAGTCGAAGTCGGGGTGGAAGGTGAGGGGGTCGTGCTCCTTCGCGGCGATCTCGCCCTCACCGAAGGTGCGAACCGCGATGGTGCTCGTGCCTGCCACGAGGTCGGTCTCGATGAGCACGTCCGTGAGGTCGCCGAGGAGGTCGACGAGCTCCGTCGTGTCCGCGGTGAGCGCCAGCTCGGCCCAGTGGTCGGGATCCGAGACCTGCGGCGCTTCCGGCGGCGTCACGTCGGCGACCCAGACGTCGGCGCCGTGTGTCTCGGCAGCCATGGTGAGCGTCGGTTCAGCCCCGCAGCCGATCGCGGTCAGGGTCGCGGTCGCCCTCGCGAGGTCGACGCGCACGGGGACGACCCCCGTCAGGACGATGTCGGTACCGGCCACCGTGGCGGACACATCGACGTCCAGGTCGAGGCGCGCGTCCACCTGGGCGGTCTCGACCTCGATCCCCACCGGACCCAAGGCGGAGTCCGGCGGTTCGATGACGACGAGCGAGACGTCCTCGGCGGTGACAGAGCCGTCGAGCAGGGGGACGTCATCGAGGTCGAGGGCGATGCCGAAAGCCGTGTCGAGGAGGTTGTCGCCGTTCGCGAGCAGCAGGGTGCCGAGGAACAGATCCATGAGGTTCCACCCGACGTCGGCTGCGGTGACCGAGTTCACCTCCATGCGGTCCCCCAGACGGAACGAGGTCTCACCCGTCCACCCGGCGTCGATCGCGGAGGCGATCTCGTCGTTCGTCTCCTGCGCCTCACCGGTGGTGTGACCGTCGGCCTCGGCCGTCGCGATCATCGCCTCGAAGACCTCGTCGCCGGTGACCTCGGCGTCGAGCATCTCCTCGGCGCTGCCGAAGCCCATCTCCGCGGCGAGGTCGCCCAGGTCGATCGTCGTCGAGCCGAGCCACTCGTAGCTCAGCGCCTCCGCATCGAAGTCGTACTCGTCGCCACCGAACAGCTCGTCGATCAGCGGGTCGGTCAGCGGCCGCAGATCCTCGAGCTCGTCGACGTCGTCCGGCTCTTCGAGCGCCGCACCGGCCGACACCGAGGCGAGGCGTGACCCCGCGGCGATCCCCCCGACCCGGTCCAGCGACGCCACGGAGTCGGCGCTGATCTCGCGCCCCTCGCCGGCGAAGCGGAACGTGACGAAGTCGTCGGCGGCGACGCCGACCGCGTTCGGCGCCTCGTCGGTGGGATCGCCGAAGCGGACGCGACTCTCCTCCGGACAGTCCTCCGACGGGTCGAACGTCGACGCGTCCGGGTCCCAGACGCCGATGCAGACGTGGAAGCTCTCGTCGAGGAGCTCGAGATCGTAGCCGTTGGCGATCGCGCTGTCCCGGGCCAGTTTGACCGCGGCCTCCTGGTCGGTCAGGGGATCGCCCTGCGCGTCGGTGACCTCGCCCTGCCGGTCGCCGACCGCGCGGACCGCGTCCAGCGCGGCGAGGTCGACCACCTTGCGCAGCTCGCGCTGGTTGTAGACCTGGTTGCCGATGTCGACGGCGAGGGCGGCGCCGAGCAGCGCGACGACGAGGAACAGGGCGCCGACGATCGCGACGGCGCCGGTCTCGTCCGACCGGCGGTCCAGCGGGGCGGTCACGTCCGATCCCCTCATTGCGACACCTGGAGGACCGCGTGGCGGATCATCTCGTCGGGGATCACGATGCCGAGGCCGGGGAGGTTCGGTATCAGGGGTCGGTCGGCGTAGTCGTAGGAGATGGTGACCGTGATGCAGTCCTGATCCGTCTCGTTCTCGCACTCGGCGAGCGTCGCCTCGGTGTCCGGCATCCGCGATGCCGGCAGCCACGACATGCGGTCCTCCGCGGCAGCGATCGCGACCTGCTCGATGTCGGCCGGATCGCTGTCCGGCGGCGCCGTGATCGCCGCCCGGGCGCCCTCGGAGGCGGCGTGGGTCATGGTGTGGTTCAGCGCGAACACGAGGCCGAAGACCATGATCCCGTACAGGATCGCGATGAAGAGCATCGCGACGGCAGCGAACTCGACGGCGACGGCGCCCTCCTCGCGGGACCGTTGGTCCTGCCTTCCTCGCAGGATCAGCGACCACGACCGGGGTCCGTCTCGGTTGCTCACTCTCACGTCGACCACCTCACAACAGGTTCCGTGCGATCTCGATCACGGCGGGGCCCAGGATCACGACGAACAGCGCCGGCATGATCAGGACCACGAGGGGGAACACCATCTTCACCGGCAGCTTCGCCGCCGCTTCCCGGGCCATCTGCCGGCGTCGCATGCGCATGTCGTCGGCCTGGGTGCGCAGCACACGGCCGAGCGGCATCCCCAGGACGTCGGCCTGGATGAGGGTGACGATGAAGCTCGACAGCTCGGGGACGTCGGTGCGCTCCCGGAGGTTGCCGAGGGCGTCGCGCCGGGGCAGTCCGAGCTCCATCTCGCGCAGCGTCTGGGCGAACTCGTCGCCGAGGGGGGAGTCGAAGTGCTCCACCGCCACCGCCATCGCGCCCTCGAGCCCGACGCCGGCCTCCACCGAGATCGCGAGCAGGTCCAACACGTCGGGGAGCTCCCGCCGTATCCGGCCCTGACGCTGACCCTTCAGCCGGGCCAGCCAGGCGCGGGGGAGGAAGAACCCGGCCACGATCACGAGGATCGCCAGTCCGAGGCCCCGGCCGCCGCCGATGCTGACCGCGGCGAGGAACCCCAGCCCGACACCGGCGACGGCGGAGATCAGACGCACGACGAGGTGCAGCTCGACATCCGTCTGGCGCCGGAGGCCGGCGAGCCACAGGTCGTGGCTGAGCTCTTCCATGTAGTTGGCCGGGAGCAGCCGGGTGAGCCGGTCCGCCAGGTCGCGGCCGACCGGCTTCAACAGCCGGACCGGCAGGGGTTCGGCCAGCCGCTCCTCGTAGTCGTCGAGCGGCTCCTCGACGCCGCTCTCGATCGCGAGCTCCAGGTCCTCCTCGGTGGCCGCACGCCGCCACGCGACGAGCGTGAGCCCGGCCGCGAGTGCGACGGCGAGGATGCCGGCGGCGAGGATCGGGTCCACCGCTACACCTCCACCTTCGCCATGCGCATGATCATCACGACGCCGCCGGTCGCGAGGATCAGCGCGAGGAACAACGCGAACAGGCCCCCGCCGGACAGGATCGGGGTCAGGTAGCCCGGGCTCGTCACCTGGAGGACGACGAGGACGAAGACCGGCAGGGCGCCGAGGAGCCAGGCGGACAGACGGGCCTCGGCGGTGAGCGCGCGGGTCTCCAGGCGGACCTCCTCGCGCGCCCGCATGAAGTCGGCGAGGGTGTGGAACAGCTCCGCCAGCGCACCGCCGACCTGCTGCTGGATGCGCACCGCCTGGACGACCCAGCGCAGGTCGTCGAGGTCGACACGATCGGCCATGCGCTCCAGCGCGTCGACCAGCGGATCGCCGAGCTGCGTCTCGGCGAGCACCCGGTCCAGCTCGTCGGCCAGTGGCGGGTCGGACTCCTCACCGAGCATCTGGATCGCGCGCAGGAAGCTGTGACCGGCCTCCAGGGACGACGCGACGAGCGAGAGCGCGTCGGGGAGCTGGGACTCCAGTCGGTGACGACGTCGGGAGACGCGCCACGCGACCAGCTGCCAGGCGGCGTACGGGGTGATCGGGACCGCGATGAGCGCGATCAGCACCTCGCCCGTGAGCAGGAGGAGCAGCGCGAAGGCGGCGATGGTGGCGCCGGCGACGAGGACGACGTACTCACCGGGACGCAGCGGCACGCGACCGCGCTCGAGTTGGAGCGCGAGGCGCTCGCCGGCGTCCAGACGCTCGAGCCCGACCGTGGCGACGTCCCCGAGACCCTCGAGGAGGCTGCGCTCGTCCTCGACGAGCGCCGTCGGGCCCTCCTCCAGCTCCAGGGCGAGAGCCAGCTCCGTGGCCCGCTCGCGGCGGAGCTGGCGGACGGCGACGACGGCGAGGAGCACCGCCGCGGCGAGGAGGCCGATCCCGACGACGGAGGTCACCGCCGGCCCTTCTTCCTGCTCGAGGCGGTCTTCTTCCTGTTCGACGAGCCCTTGCCCGAGGAGCGCACGGTCGGCTTCCGGAACATCTTGGGGTCGACCGGCACCCCCTCCGCCTGGAGCCGCTCCATGAACTTCGGGCGCAGCCCGGTCGGCCGCAGCTCGCCGACCTGACGGCCCGCGTCGGTGAGCTCGCCGGTGTAGCTGAACAGCTCCTGGAGGACGATCGTGTCGCCCTCGAGCCCGTGGATCTCCTGGACCGAGGTGATCACCCGGGTCCCGTCGCGCAGGCGCTCGAGCTGCACGATCAGGTCGAGCGCCGCGGCGACGTTCTCCCGGATCGCGCGGATCGGGAGCTCGTAGCCCGCCATCATGACCAGCATCTCGAGGCGGAACAGCGCGTCGCGAGCCGAGTTGGCGTGGACGGTGGTGAGCGAGCCCTCGTGGCCGGTGTTCATCGCCTGGAGCATGTCCAGGGCCTCGCCGCCGCGGACCTCGCCGACGACGATGCGGTCGGGCCGCATGCGCAGGGCGTTGCGTACGAGGTCGCGGATCGTGACCTCGCCCTTGCCCTCGGCGTTCGGCGGGCGGGACTCGAGGCTGATGACGTGACGCTGCTGCAGCTGCAGCTCGGCGGCGTCCTCGATCGTGACGATGCGGTCGCCCTCGGGGATGAACGAGGACAGCACGTTCAGCAGCGTCGTCTTCCCGGTGGCCGTCCCGCCGGAGACCAGCACGTTGAGCTTGCCCTCGACGCACGCCCGCAGGACGGTCGCCATGTCCATGGTGAGGGTGCCGAACCCGATGAGGTCCTGGGCGGTGTAGGGGTCCTCGGAGAACTTGCGGATCGTGAGCACCGGGCCGTGGATCGCGAGCGGCGGGATGATCGCGTTCACCCGCGAACCGTTGGGCAGGCGTGCGTCCACCATCGGGCTGGATTCGTCGATGCGGCGTCCGACGCCGGCGACGATCTTGTCGATGACGTTGCGGAACTGGCCCTCGTCGTTGAAGGCGACGTCGGTCTCGAACATCTTGCCCTCGCGCTCCACCCACACGTCGTCGTAGGCGTTGACCATCACCTCGGTGACGGTGGGGTCGGCGAGGAGGGGGTCGAGCGGCCCGTAGCCGAGCATGTCGCTGACGAGCTCGCGGAGCACGGCCTTGCGGTCCCGCGTCGAGACCTTCTCCGGCCACTCCGACAGGACCTCGTCGAGGAGGGTCGTGATCTCCCCGTGCATCTCCTTCTCGTCGAGCGACTCGCCGCGGGTGAGCCGGGGCGCCAGCTCCTCGAGCACGCGGGTGCGGGCCGCGCGCTTCACCTCAGCGAGCTTGCCGCCGCTGGTGCGACGGCTCGGTCGCGGCGCCGGGGCCGGCTCGTCGGCGTCGTCCGCCGTCGGTTCGGTGGCCGCCGCGTCGTCGGTCGGCTCGGCGGCGCTGTCCTCGGCCTCGGGTGGCTCGTCGGCCGCGTCGTCGATCCGCTCGGCGGCGGCGATGCGGTCGGACAGTTTCATCGTGGGACTCCCCGGTCAGTATCGGAAGAGGTCGGCGATGCGCTCGAACAGGCCCGGCCGCTCGTCCTCGTCGGGGAGCGACGGGTCACGCAGCTCGGGCGGAAGGTAGGGCTCGTAGGTGCGGGCGAGTCGTCGGGAGACGCGGCTCTTCGGCTCGGCGGCCAGCACGGGCACGCCGGAGTTCATCGAGCGCGGCACATCGCGCGAGTAGGGCAGGATGGCCTCGAAGCCGCGGTCGAAGAACCGCTCCACGTCCTGGACGTCGATACCGATCCCCTTCTCCTCCTTGTTGAGGATGAGCGAGACGTGTTCGGAGGAGATCTGGAGGCGGGAGAGGGTCTGCAGGAACACGCGCAGGTTGCGCACCGACATCACGTCGAGCGAGGCGAGGACGAACAGCCGGTCGGACAGGTCGAGCGCGGCCAGGACCAGCTCGGATAGTCCGGTCGGGGTGTCGACGACCACGTAGTCGAAGCGCTCAGCCAGCATCGAGAGCACCTTGCCGACCTCGCGGGGCTTGACCCGGTCGGCCTCGACGGGATCCTTCGGCGCAGCGAGGACCTGGATGCCCTCCTCCGTGTCGGTCAGGTACTCCTCGACCTCGCCGAGCTCGACGACCTCACCCGGGGTGGGCTCGAGCAGGTCCGAGTCCAGCAGGGTCGAGATCGTCGCCTTCGGCCGCAGGCGCAGGGTCGGGCCGACCTCGCCGAACTGGAGGTCGAGGTCGACCAGCACCACGCGCCCCGCTGACCGCTGCGCCAGGAAGTAGGCGAGGTTGGTGGAGAAGAAGGTCTTGCCGCAGCCGCCGGTCGCCGAACAGACGGTGTAGATCGCGCCGGTCGGGGACGGCTCGTCCGCCGGGGGCTCGGGCAGGGCGCGGCGCTCGCGCCGCTCCGCGGCCGTCTCCACGGCGTGGCGCATCGCGTCCACGACCTCGACGTCGGCGGAGCCCGCGGGCAGGTAGTCCTCCGCGCCGGTGCGGATCACGTCCCGCAGGTCGGCGTCTGGGTGCTCGGCGTCGAACAGGAGCACGAGGTAGATCGTCGGGTCGGCCTCGTGGATCTCCTGCAGCTGGGCGAGCCCCTCTCCGGTCGCCATCGCCGGTCCGGCGACGATCACCTCGAACGGCCCGTCGTCGGCGATCGCCTCGTCGATCCGGGTGAGGTCGATGCAGGCGTACACCTCGGTGTCGGCCTGTTCGCGCCGCAGGAGACGGTTGATGCGGACGGCGAGTCCCTTGTCGTCGTGGACGACCAGGACGTGGACCGGAGCGTGCTCCGGCCCGTGCGGTCCGGGCGGGGTCGGGTGCTCGCTCATCGGCGCCTCACGGCAGCACGTCGTCGTAGGTGGTGCCGTCGCTCGTACCGGGCGTCTCGTCCTCGGGGAGCAGGGTGAACCACAGGTCCTCGAAGCTGGCCAGGAAGATCAACCCCTCAGCGTCCCCCTGATCGACGGCGATCAGGTAGGTGGACGACGAGCCCGCGTCCTCCGCCGCGTCGTCGTCCTCGGTCGTCACCCGGACGCCCTCCACGTCGAGGACCAGTGCGCGGGCGATCACCCGCTGGGCGAGCGGCGGCTCCAGGTCGCCGACGGCCTCACCGTCGTCGACACGGCTCTCGATCACGCCGTAGATGCTGATGTGGTCACCGGCTCGGGCGTACCCGGCCAGTCCGGGGACGGCGGAGAGGCCGACCTTCACGCCCTCCATCCCCTCGGGCACCTCCACCCGGCTCGGCGGCTCGGGGGCCGGCCCGGCGTCCGGATCGTCGGGCTCTGCCGGTTCTGCGGCGGGCGTCTCGTCCGGCTCGGCGACCGGTTCGTCGGTGTCGCGTACACCGAAGTACACCAGGAGGCCGCCGACCAGGAGGACGGCGACCGCCACGAGGAGCAGCTTCGTCGAGCGTCGCACTCGGTTCTCCGTGGTCGAAGGGAGGCTCCCTGGGGGGCCAGGGGCCGGGCTGTCCGGGTCGGCCACGCGGGTGACGGGTGACGTTCCGAACAGCCACCGCTACAGAGTGTCGGCCCGGTGTGGGGTCGACTGCACCCCCCATCAGGACCAATCTGGTGGGTCCCATATGACTAGTCGGGTCGGGCTCTCCCGGTTGTCACGGCCCGTCGGCGCAGCCCGTCGAGCAGCGGCGACGGATCCGCGGGAGCGTCGAGGTCGCGGTGCAACTCGGATGTCAGCTCCCCGGGGCGAGCGTCGCGCAGCGCCGTGACGGTGCGGTCGAGGTGATCGAGGTGGATCGAGACCCGGTGCCGCGCGTAATCCTCGGCCTCCCCCCGGGTCACCATGAACGGCCAGTCGCTGGCCTGCGCGCACAGGAGCTCCCGTGCGCCCTGTTCGAGCGCCCGTCGGCGCTCCCCGTCGGGGACCGGGTGTGCGGCGACGACCTCGCGGAGCTGCTCCTGGCCACGGCGCACGGCCGCCCAGATCGGACGCGTCTGGGGGGTGACCCACGAGGCGTGTCCCTTGGCGTAGCCCCACGACGACTCCGGGAGGTGGAGCCGACGGGTCGGGGTCCGACGATCGAGGCGGTCGCGGAGCGTGACGGAGGTGAGCCGGGGATCGTCGGCGATGCGGCGGAGGAGACCCGCCAGCCACGTCGGGCCCTCGAGCCACCAGTGCCCGAACAGCTCGGTGTCGTAGGCCGCGACGACGATGCCACCGGGCTCGGGGTCGAGGGCGTCGCGCAGGACCCCGTGGAGGTGGTCGGCGTGTTGCTCGGCGCGGGCCGCTGCCCGGTCGGGGTCGTACGGGGCCTTCTCGTGCGTGGGGAGCCCCTTGTCGGTGACGCGCCACGAGGGGTGCGCCCCGAAGCCGCCGCGGGCGTGGAAGTCCCGGTACCACGGGTCGCCCGGGTACCCGCCGTGCGGGGACCAGACGTGGTAGGCGACGGAGAGATCACGACCGAAGGCCGCGACGTCGCTGTCCCCGATCAGGACGGCGTCCCGCAGGACCTCGTCAGCCGGGTCGCGGTCGGAGGGAGAGGGACGCCGTGTCCAGTCGCGCTCCGCGCCGCCGGCACCGCGCACGAGCGTCGCCGCGTCCACGACCGTGTGGGTCACGCCCGCGCGGGCGTAGTGGTCCTCGAGCCCCGGCAGGTCGGGGCCGGTCCGCGCCAGCGTCGGGGTCCCCTGCGCGTCCACGTCCGAGGGCTCCGCGGTGGGGTCCGCGACGGGTCCCGCCGGCCGGTAGCCGCACTCGGGTGCCCAGAGGCCGTCGGGCGCGGCTCCGGTCCACGCCCGGTGGTGGCGGACGCCGATCTCGAGCTGCCCGTCGATGAACGCGGGATCGTCGACGAGAGGCAGGTAGGGGTGGGTGGCGGGTCCGCCGAGGAGTTGGATCACCCCGCGCCGCTCGAGGTCACCCCAGACGGCGAGCAACCCGCCGGCCCCCTCGATGCGCTCGTGGAGCGCGAGGAGCGCCGCGTAGCGCTGCCAGTGGAACGGTGCGAGCCGACGGATCGGGTCCCGGTCAGGGCCCGCGTAGCGGGTGCGCTGCTCCTCGGACTGCCACATCAGTCCCGCGAGCCACGTCCCGAGGTCGCGTCGGAGCCTCGTGTCAGCGATCTGGTGCGCCACCATCGGGGAGACCCCGAGGGTCAGGATCCTTCGGTGGCCCCGCTCGGCGAGTCGCAGCAGGACGTCGGTGACGGGGAGCCAGGACTCACCCCAGGCCTGGAAGAGCCACTCCTCGCCGACCGGCCAGGTCCCGTGGTTGCGGACGTACGGCAGGTGGGTGTGCAGGACGAGCGCCACCTCGCCGGGGTCGGCCCGCCGCGTCATCGCCCGGGCCCGTCGAGGTCGCTCGCCCAGGCGTCGGCGCGCCTGCAGATCGCGATCAGGTCGAGGCTGGCCTCGATGGCGTCGGCGCGCAGCCCGAACCAGGACGGGCGCACCCGGCGGACGAGCGTCCGCAGACCGAGCGGCCATGCGTCGGCCGGACCCCGTGCGAGACGGTGCTGCAGAGATCGGCCGGACGTGCGGTCACGGGTGCCGTACACGCGCTCGATGGCGGCCAGCCGACGGCCGTGGTGGAGCCCGAGCATGGCGCCGACGCGGAACCCGGCGGCGGTCAGCTCCCGCTGCAACTCGCCGGGGTCGAACTCGCGCACGTGGAACGGGTTGACCGGGACCGGGGAGTCCGGGGTGAAGGTGAGGCGGTTCGGGGTCGCCAGCACCAGTTCGCCCCGGGGGGCGAGCACCCGCTGGAGGCTCGCGAGGTACCCGGGTACGTCCCAGACGTGCTCGATCACCTGGAGGGAGATGACGAGGTCGAAGGTCGCGTCAGGGAGGGGGAGATCGGTGAGCTCGGCCCGGACCGCCTCCACCCGGGGGTAGGTGCGCTCGACGTGCGCGACGACCTCCGCGTCGAGGTCGACGGCGACGACGCGCGCGGCGCCGGACGCCGCCATCGCCTCGGCCCCGTAGCCCTCGCCGCAACCGGCGTCCAGCACGGTGCGGCCGACGGCCTTCGCGGCCGCCAGCTGGTAGGCGGCGACGTGACGCGCGAACCAGTACGACTCGTCGGGGATCTCGGGCACCGTCCGCTCGCCGGTCAGAGGGAGCGAGACGGGCGCCGCGCCCTCGTCCGGCTGTGGATCCATCGCGGCGCCTCCCCTCGAGTGCGTCGAGTGACCGGGGACGTCCTCCCGCCCGGCGGGCTCCGCGGCGACCACCGCCGTCACGTGGGCGGATGGCCGATGGGCCGCAGGCACGGATTTGACGGCGGTCGGGTGGGAACGGTAGCAAGCATCCTGACCGCGAGCCGTCACCGACGCTCCCGGCACGCCCCTGCGGCCGCGCCCCGTCACGTCCCGGACCGCTGCCGGGGTGCGCGGACCGGCCCGGGCGATCCGCTCGGGTAGCGTGCGTGCGGCCGGCCGGACCAGCCAGGCCCGCGGACATCGCCACCGGCGACACACCACGAGCCCGCCAGACGAGCCCGCCAGGAGGACCTGTCGTGAAGGTCATCGTCCCCGTCAAGCGCGTCCCCGACACCGCGGGGGAGAAGCCACTCGACCCCGAAGAGCTCACCGTCGACCGTGACGGGGTGGAGGCGGTGCTCTGCCCGATGAACGAGTACTCGATCGAGGAGGCGTGCCGCCTCCAGGAGGAGCACGACGCCGAGGTCCACGTGCTCCTGGTCGGTCCCGAGTCGGCGCAGCCGGTCGTGCGCAAGGCCCTGTCGTACGGTCTCGACGCCGCTGTCCAGGTCACCGACGACGCGATCGCCGGGTCGGACGCGGTCGGCACCGCGAAGGTGATCGCGGCCGCGGTCGCCGACGAGGAGTTCGACGTGCTGCTCATGGGGGCACAGGCGACCGACGCCCGCACCTCGATCGTGCCGGCGGCGGTCGCCGAGCTGCTCGGCCTGCCGTCGCTCACGTACGCGCGCGAGCTCGAGGTGGACGGTGACGAGGTGATCGTGCACCGCGAGACCGACGAGGGTTGGAACGTGGTGCGCTCGACGCTGCCCGCGGTGGTGTCGGTCGTCGAGGCGATCAACGAGCCGCGCTACCCGTCGTTCAAGGGGATCATGGCTGCGAAGTCGAAGCCGCTCGAGGTCCGCTCGCTCGCCGACGTCGGGGTCGACGCTGGCGAGGTTGGCAGGGCGAACGCGTGGGCGCAGGTCTTCGAGGCCAGCCCGCGTCCACCGAAGGAGGCGGGCCAGAAGGTCGAGGACGACGGGACCGGCGACGTCGGCGCGGAGGCGCTCGCCGACTGGCTGGTCGAGCAGAAGATCATCTGACCCGGCCGGACGCCGGAACCGATCCGAGAAGGAGCGCAACGTCATGAGCGAGCTGCTGGTCCTCGTCGACCACGACGGGGGCGCCCTCCGCAAGGTCTCGACCCAGATGTTGACGCGCGCGCGTCAGATCGCGGCCGAGGACGGTGGCACCGTCTCGGCGGTCGCGTTCGGGCCGGGAGCGGCCGACACGGCCGCAGCCGCCGGTGCGTACGGGGCGGCCAAGGTGTACGCCTGGGACGACGAGGACGCGACCGCGTACGTGACGCTGCCGATGGTCGAGGCGCTCGAGGAGGTCGTGGAGCGGTCCGGTGCCGCCCGGCTGCTGTTCCCCTCCTCGGACTTCTTCAAGGACGTCGCCGCGCGGCTCGCGATCCGGATCGGGGGCGGGATCATCACCGACGCCTCCGGTCTGGTCCTCGAGGACGGTGATCTCGTCGTCGTGAAGGAGGTCTTCGGCGGCGCGACCATCACCCGGTCGAAGGTCGCGGACGGCCGGCCGGCCCTGATCGGTGTGAAGCCGAACGCGTTCGCCGCCGAGGAGTCCGGCGACGG
>CAZADJ010000013.1:0-24772 GCA_964483845.1 uncultured Actinomycetota bacterium
GCCTCCGCGACCTGCGTGAGGCCGAGCGCGTCCACCAGGTCGTCCATCCCGAGCTCCGGGCCGACTTCCCGCCGATCGCCTCCCTGGACGCGTTCCCCCACAACCTGCCGGTGCAGCGCACCACGTTCGTCGGCCGTGGCCGGGAGCTGGCGGAGTTGTCGGAGCTGGTCCGCGAGGAGCGACTGGTCACGCTGACCGGTGTCGGCGGCGCCGGCAAGACCCGGCTCGCGCTGGCGCTCGCCGCCGAGCAGGTCGACCGGTTCCCACACGGCACCTGGGTGGTCGACCTGGCGGCGGTGGAGGACCCGGAGCTCGTCCCTCAGGCGGTCGCCACCGCGCTGGGACTGCGCGAGCAGCGTGGGCGCGGGCTGATCGACGTCCTCGCCGACCACGTGCGCGACCGCCGGCTCCTGGTCCTGCTGGACAACTGCGAGCACCTCGTCGCCGCGTGCGCGGCGCTCGTGGATCGGCTCCTCGCGTCCTCGAGCCGGCTCCACCTGCTGGTCACGAGTCGCGAGCGGCTCGGGATCCCCGGCGAGCACGTACGGCAGGTCGGTCCGCTGCGTGCCCCGGAGACCGAGGCGCCGGACGATCCCGCCTCGTCCGACGCGGTGCGCCTGTTCCTCGACCGGGCAGCGGCGGTCGCGCCCGACCTCGCCGTGGCGGGTGAGGCGCTTCGTCACGTGGTGCGGATCTGTCGGCGACTCGACGGCATCCCGCTCGCGATCGAGCTGGCTGCCGCGCGCCTCGCCGTCCTGTCGCCCGCCGAGATCGATGCACGACTCGACGATCGTTTCCGCCTCCTGACCGGCGGTGACCGGACCGCGATGCCGCAGCACCAGACGCTGCGCGCCGCCGTGGACTGGAGCCACGACCTCCTGGAGGGGACCGAGCGCGTCCTCTTCCGGCGACTGGCCGCCTTCACCGGACCGGTCGGGCTGGATGGGATCGAGGAGGTGGTGAGCGACGACGACCTCCGCCGCGAGACGGTGCTCGACACGCTGTCCGGGCTCGTCGAGAAGTCCCTGGTCACGGCGGACCGCTCCGGGGGGCAGACCCGGTACGGGATGCTCCAGACGGTACGGGAGTACGCGCAGGAGCGACTCGAGGAGGCCGAGGAGACCGACCGCCTGGCACGGGCCCACGCCGACTGGGTCATGCGCTGCGCGCGGGCGGTGCGTGAGCGCATCCGCGTGCACGGCTTCGTGACGTCGTCCGCGCTCGACGCCTCGGACCACGATGTGCGCGCGGCCCTGGACCACCTCGAGGCGACGGACCAGGACGCCGCGCTGCGGCTCGCCGCCGAGGTGAGCGTGGTGTGGTGGACGGAGGGCCGGCTGGGGGAGGGGCGGCGTCGGCTCGAGCGGGCGCTGGAACGGGCGGGCGCGGACGTCCAGCCGGGGCTGCACGCTCGTGCGCTCGCCGGGCTGGCGCTCCTGGCCGCCAGTCAGGGCGATCTGACCGTGGCCGAGCGCCACGCCCGCGAGGTGGTCGACGCCGGGGGCGCGTACGGCACGCGCGTGACGTGCATGTGGGTCCTCGGGGTGGTGGCCTGGGCGCGCGGGGACCTGGACGCCGCCATCGCGTGGCACGACGACGGGACGGCGCTGGCCCGTGAGATCGGTTACGCCTACGGGGAGGAGGTCCACCTGATCGCGCTGGCGCGAGTGCACCGCACCCGGGACGAGCTGGACCGTGCGGAGGAGCTGCTGCGCCGGGCGTACGACCGCTACCGGGACGACGACGAGACCGTCGCGGCGGCCCCGATCCTCGATGGGCTCGCGCGCGTCGCGTACCTGCGGAACGAGCCGGACCGGGCGACGGAGCTCGCTGCGCGCAGCCGCCGTCGCTTCGAGCGCGGTGGGTACGTCGAGGGGATCGCGTCGACCTTCACGGTCGGCGCGGCCGCGCTGCTCGCCCTCGGTGAGGCCGAGCGCGCACGGGAGGAGCTCGAGCAGGCGCTGGACCACTTCCAGCGCATGGGGCACGCTGGAGGCCTCGCGAGCACGCTGGAGGTGCTCGCGGCCGTCGTGCTCGCGGAGGGACGCCCGCGGGACGCGGCACGGCTGCTCGGCGCCGTCGAGGCGATCCGCGAGGGTCTCGGCGAGCGTCCGGAGGGCGACGAGCCGCTCGTCGGGACGAAGCTACGCTCCGATCTGCGCGAGGCGCTCGGTGACGAGCTCGAGCGCCTCCGCTCGGAGGGCGCCCGGCTGGGGGGCGCGGACGCGGTCGCGCTCGCGACCGGCGGGGGTGTCGGATCCGGCTGAGCCGGCTCAGCCGCCGCTCGCGACCGCGCGCAGCGCGTCGACGTCCACGAGCGTGATGCGCATGCGGCTGGTCGCCACGGCCCCCTCCTCCCGCAGGTCGCGCAGTGCCATCGCGACCGCCTCGCGCGACGTGCCGATCCACGAGGCGAGCTGCTCCTGCGTGAGCGGGACGTCGAGGTCGATGCCCTCCTCGGACGGGGCCCCGTAGCGTGCGCCCAGCTGGAGGAGCTGGCGGGCGAGCCGTGTCCGCACGTCCTCGGTGCGCCCCTCGACGAGGTGGCGGTCGGACTCGCGCAGGCGGCGGACGAGCGCGCGCAGCAGCGCGAGCATGACGTGGGGACGGTCGTGCAGGAAGCCCAGGAACGCGTCGCTCGGCACGACGAGCGCGGTGAGGTCCTCCAGCGCAGAGACCGTCGCGGAGCGCGCCGCGGGATCGAGGACAGCGAGCTCGCCGACCACGTCCCCCGGACCGCGCACCGCGACGAGCACCTCGCGGCCCGAGCCGGTGGCGACGACCACACGCGCCCGCCCGCGGAGCAGCACGAGCAGGTGGTCCGCCCCCTCCCCCTGACGCACCAGGACGTCGTCCGCCGCGAACTCTCGGCTGGTCGCCAGATCGAGGAAGTCCGCGACCTCCGGGGGCCGGAGCACCGAGAGCGGGCCGCGCAGCGCGGTCGGCCGTCGACTCACCGCTGCCCCTCCGTCCTCACATCACGATCCGTCCGCCACGTCAGGGCCCGCCGTCCGACGCACGGTCGACCGTCCACGCCACGCTGTGCCGATCACCGTAGGAGGTGTCGGGCCCGGTCGAACACCGCGTCGAGCATCTCCTCGGTGAGCCGGCCGGTGAAGGTGTTCTGCTGGCTGACGTGGTAGCTGCCGAGCAGGGTCACCGGGCCGGTCGGACCGCCGCCGTCGAGCCGCAGCTCCTCGCCGTGGCCGAACCGCGGCTTGGGTGACGGCTGCCCGACCTGCTTCAGCGCGACGTCCCAGGCGAAACCGCCGAGCGCGACGATCACCGCCACCGGCAGCAGCGCCAGCTCGGCCGCGAGGTACGGCGCGCAGTTGTCCCGCTCCTCGGCGGTCGGGCGGTTACCCGGCGGGGCGCACCGCACCGGCGCCGTGACGTAGCACCCGTCGAGGCGGAGCCCGTCGCCCGGGTGGGTCGCGGTCGGCTGGTTCGCGAACCCCGCCCGGTGCAGCGCTGCGTACAGCCAGTCGCCCGAGCGGTCGCCGGTGAACATCCGACCGGTCCGGTTCGCTCCGTGCGCCGCCGGGGCCAGCCCGAGCACCACGAGCCGTGCCCCCGGATCGCCGAACCCGGGGACCGGCCGACCCCAGTAGTCCTCGTCGGCGAAGGCGGCGCGCTTCTCCCGGGCGACGCGCTCTCGCCACTCGACCAGACGGGGACAGCGCCGGCACCCGACGACGTCCTCGTCCAGCTCCTCGAGGGAGTTCCAGCGCGACGCCGCGATCACACGAGCCCCGCACGCCAGTCCGCGATGGCACGGCCGATCTCGACCGGGGAGTCCTCCTGGAGGAAGTGGATGCCCGGGACGGTGACCTCCGTCTGGCGCGCCCAGCCGCGGGCGTGGCGGTCGCAGATCGGGGTGAGGAAGCCCGGTGTGGCGCGCACGTACAGCTTCGGGACCTCGCAGGCCGCGAGCCATCCGGCGTAGGCGCGCACGATGCCGTCGACGTCCGCGGGCTCACCGTCGATCGGCAGCTCCCGGGGCCAGGTCAGGGTCGGCCGGCGACCTTCGCCCGGCTGCCGGTACGGAGCCCGGTAGGCGTCCATCTCCTCGTCGCTCAGGTCGCGGAGCACCGAGGCGGGCAGGATCCGCTCGACGAACACGTTCTTCTCCAGGCAGATCTCCTCGCCGGCCGGGGAGCGCATCGCGCGGAAGAGCTCGCGGGACCCCGCCGGCCAGTCCGACCACGTGAGCGGCGCGACCAGCGACTCCATGTGGGCGATACCGACGACCGCGTCCGGGTGACGGTGCGCCCAGTCGAAGCCGAGGGCCGATCCCCAGTCGTGCACGACGAACGTGACCGCGTCGGTGACGCCCAGCGCCTCGAGGAGCGCGTCGAGGAACCGCCGGTGCTCCACGAACCGGTAGCGAGCAGGATCGCTCCCCGACAGCTTCTCGGATCCGCCCATCCCGATCAGATCCGGTGCGACGCAGCGCCAGCGGTCCGCCAGCTCCGGGATGACCCGTCGCCACAGGTACGAGGAGGTGGGGTTGCCGTGGAGGAGGACGACCGGATCCCCGTCCCCGGCCTCGCGGTACGCCATCCGGTGACCGAGGACCTCGAGGCTGCGCGGCTCCTGGCCCTGCCCGGCGCCCTGTCCGGCGTCCTCTCCAGCGTCGGCTCCGGCGGCCGCCCCGGCCTCATCCCGCACCCTCGTCGCTCCTCCGCCCGGCGGGGTCGCACGGTAGTCTGCGGCGGTCGTGGACGAGCACCCCGGGACCCAGAGTGAGGCCGCATCGGAGACGGTCCGGCTCGACCGCGCGACCGTCGACCGGCTCGTGGAGCACGCCTGGTCGGACCACCCCTACGAGGTCTGCGGGCTGCTCGGACTCCGCCCCGACGGCCGCATCGAGCACTACCCGATCACCAACGCGGAGCGCTCCATGACCTACTACGTCATGGACGGCAAGGAGATGCTCCGGGCGATGCGGACGATCGAGGACGAGGGCTGGGACCTCGTGATCTACCACTCGCACAGCCACACGCAGGCGTACCCGTCGCGGACGGACATCGAGCTCGCCGCCTACCCCGACGCGGTCTACCTCATCATCAGCCTCGAGGACCGCGATCGCCCGCAGCTGCGCGGCTTCCGCATCCGTGACGGCGAGGTCTCCGAGGTGGAGATCGAGGTCGCGGAGGACGCCGCAGCCTGAGGGCGTGTGAGGCGGGCCGGTCCGCGCGGACGGTACGCTCACGGCCGAGAAGCACCTCATCCACCCGTCGTCGATCTGAGCCGAGGACGTCCCGTCATGCCCGTCGTCCGCATCCCGAGCGTGCTGCGCAAGCACACCGACGACGCCGCGAAGGTCGACGTGACGGGGGAGACGGTCCGTGCGGCGATCGACGACCTCGCGACCCGCTACCCGGCGCTGCGGGAACGCCTCCTCGACAGCGGGGAGATCCGCGGGTTCGTGAACGTCTACGTCGACGACGAGGACATCCGCTACCTCGACGGCCTGGACACGCCGGTCGAGGACGGCGCGGAGATCGCGATCATGCCCGCCGTCGCCGGCGGCGTGGGCTGAGCCCGGTGCTCGCCGACGACGTGACGCAGGCGGTCGGTGACACGCCCCTCGTGCACCTGCCGTCGCTGTCGCCGCCGCGCGCCGAGCTGTACCTGAAGCTCGACGGGCACAACCCGACCGGGTCGGTGAAGGACCGGATCGTCCTGGCCATGCTCGACGAGGCGGTGGCGGAGGGACGGCTGAAGCCGGGCCAGCGCGTCCTCGAGCCGACCTCGGGCAACACCGGGATCGCGCTCGCGGCGATCTGCGGGCCGCGCGGTCACCCGCTGACCTGCGTCATGCCGGAGAACACCTCGCAGGAGCGCCGGCAGCTGCTGGAGATGTACGGCGTCGAGCTCGTGTTCTCCCCGGCGGAGGAGGGCAGCAACGGCGCCGTCCGGCTCGCCCAGCGGCTCGCCGCCGACGACCCGGAGCTGTTCATGCCGTTCCAGTACGGCAACCCGGCGAACCCGCGCGCCCACTACGAGACGACCGGGCCCGAGATCGTCGCTGACCTACCCGACGTCGACGCGTTCGTGGCCGGCCTCGGGACCGGCGGCACCGTCACCGGGGTCGGGCGTCGCCTGAAGGAGTGGGACCCGGCCGTGCGCGTGTACGCGGCGGAGCCCGAGTACGGTGACCTCGTGTACGGGCTGCGGAACCTCGACGAGGGCTACGTGCCGGAGGTGCTCGACGAGACCGTCCTGGACGGGCGCATCAAGATCGACTCGCTCAAGGCGCTGACGGCCACGCGCGCGCTGGTCCGCGAGGAGGGCATATTCGCCGGCATCTCCACCGGAGCGGCGATCGCGGTGGCGGTGCGGGTCGCCGAGCGTCTGGAGGACGGGGCGAGGATCGTGGTCCACTCGCCCGACGGCGGCTGGAAGTACCTGTCCACCGGGGCCTACGCCCCGGGGGACGTGACGGAGATCGCCGGTCGACTCGCGGAGACGATCTGGGCATGACCGGACAGCGGCAGGTTGACCCGGAGACGCCCGACGCGGCCGGTCCCGGGGCTGACAGGCGCGTGACCCCGACCGGCCTGGCCGGGCGGCTCGCGATCGGCCTCGCCATCGTCGGGCTGGTCGCCGCGGCGCTCCTCCTGACGTTCGGGGGCGACGGATCCGACAGCGCGATCGAGCGGGCCGAGTCGCGGGTCGCCGAGCTGTACGAGGCCGAGACGGTCGCCGAGGCGCGTGAGCTCCTCGTCGAGGGCAGCGTCGAGGACGACCCGCAGGTCCAGGCGGACGTGGACGAGGTCCTCGCCGAGACGCTCGGACAGCCGTTCCGCGTGGACGACTCCCGCGTCGTTCGCGTCGGCGACACCGAGCTGGTGCTGGTCACCGTCCACGACGTGCCGTGGTGCGTCCGCGACGACGGTGGGATCCTCCTCGGCTGCCGGGTTGCGACCGTCGAGGTGGACGCTACGCCCGACGACCCCGATCTCACGGTCATCTTCGCGGATCTCGACGTCCTCGCCCAGCGGGTCGACGCCGTGATCGTGGTGGCGAGCGAGACCGGCGACCCGATCCCGATCGAGGGGACCCCGACGATGGCCACGCCCGCGTTGGTGGGCGGCGAGTGGGAGCTGACGGAGACCTCGCTGGTCGGCGCCGGACAGCGGGTGGAGATGCCGTTGGAGATGCTGAACGCCTACCCGGACGCCGGGGCGCTGTTCCTCTTCCAGGGGCGTGACCTCGACGACATCTCCGCCATCGGTGACGAGACCTTCACCGTGTCCTGGGAGGGTGTGACCGTCACCGCCGAGGTGACCGCGATCGAGTGGCACCTCGAGTGAGCGCTCTGCCCGCGTGGCTCCGTTCGCGCCTGCCGGTCGGCGAGGCGCACGGCTTCGAGGTCGTCGTGCTCGGCTCGGCCGGCACCCACCCCGGCCCGGGACGGGCCTGCTCGGGGTTCCTGTTCCGCACCCCCCGGACCTCGGTCGTGGTCGACCTCGGCTACGGCTCGTCCACGAACCTGTACCAGCTGCTGGCACCGGAGGACCTCGACGCGGTCGTGATCAGCCACGAGCACCCCGACCACTGCGCCGACCTGATCGGCATGTACTACGCCCTGCGCTTCCACGAGGAGGGGCCGCGCTCCATGGACGTGCACGCCCCTCCCGGAACCGGTCGCTTCCTCGCGTCGCTGCTCTCCGGCGACTCGCGACACATCTTCCACGACGTCTGCGGGTTCCACGACGCCGAGCCGGGCGGCACCATCGCGATCGGCGACCTCGAGATCAGCTTCCACGCCAGCCTCCACGTCGTCCCGACCGTCTCCGTGCGCGTGAGCCACGACGGGCGGGTCGCGACGTACTCGGCGGACTCGGCAGGCGGCTCGTGGTTGGTCGAGGCGGCGCGAGAGGCGGACCTGTTCATCTGCGAGGCGTCCTGGGTCGGCGACGCCGATGACTACCCGGAGGGCGTCCACCTCACCGCAGCCGGCGCCGGCGCGGTCGCGCGCGAGGCGGAGGTGGAGCGGCTCGTGCTCACCCACCTGTGGCCGCGCAACGACCGCGAGCGCACCCGTGCGGAGGCCGCCGCGACCTACGGGCATGAGGTGGCGCTGGCCGAGGACGGCGAGGTCTGGGACGTCGCCGCGGGCCGCCTGATCGTCCCCGACGGGACCGCCCAGGAGGCCTCCGAGTGACCGATCCACGCCCCGACGGCCGCGGCCCCGACGAGCTGCGTCCCGTCGCCTTCGAGCTCGGCGTCCAGCCCCACCCGACGGCGTCGTGCCTGGTGTCGTTCGGTGAGACGAGGGTGATCTGCGCCGCCTCCGAGGAGGATCGTGCACCGCGGTGGCGTGGCCGGGTCGGCTGGGTCACCGGGGAGTACGCGATGCTGCCCGGCTCCACCGAGCCGCGTGTCCGGCGCGAGCGCACCCCCCGTGGCCGGACACAGGAGATCCAGCGGCTCATCGGCCGCAGCCTCCGCGCGGTGGTCGACGTCGATGCCCTGCCGGACGTGACCCTCACGGTCGACTGCGACGTGCTCGTCGCCGACGGGGGGACCCGCACCGCCGCTGTCACCGGCGGGTGGGTCGCGCTGGCGGAAGCCCTCGAGCGCCTCGGCCTCGGACACGCCCTCACCGGACAGGTCGCGGCCGTCTCCGTCGGGATGGTCGACGGCCGGGCCCTCCTCGATCTTCCCTACGAGGAGGACGTCGCCGCGGACGTCGACATGAACGTCGTCGCCACCGCCGACAGCCGCCTCGTCGAGGTCCAGGGCACGGCCGAGGGCGCCCCGTTCGACCGGTCGGGTCTCGACGAGCTCCTCGACCTCGCGATCGCCGGCTGCGAGGAGCTGTTCGCCCTACAGCGCGCCGCCCTCGACCGGGCCGCGGACAACGCCGTCGTCGGCCCCGCCGACCGGTGACGCGGCGCCTCGTCCTCGCGACCCGCAACCGCGGGAAGCTCGCCGAGCTCGACCGCATCCTCGACGGTCTCGACGTCGAGCTGATCCCCATGGACGCGCTCGGTCTGGACTCGCCGGAGGAGACGGGCGCCACCTTCGAGGACA
Source organism: uncultured Actinomycetota bacterium (assembly GCA_964483845.1). Classification (GTDB taxonomy): domain Bacteria; phylum Actinomycetota; class Nitriliruptoria; order Nitriliruptorales; family JAHWKO01; genus CAZADJ01. The sequence continues at coordinate 9,049 of CAZADJ010000013.1, forward strand.
ACGCGCTGCTGAAGGCGCGCACGGCGGCAGCGGCGACCGGGCTCGCAGCGCTCGCGGACGACTCGGGGCTCGAGGTCGACGCGCTCGGCGGTGCTCCCGGGGTGGACTCCGCGGTGTACGCCGGCCGCCACGGGGACGACGCCGCGAACCTCGACAAGCTCCTGCGCGAGATCGACGAGGTGCCTCCCCAGGAGCGCACCGGCCGCTTCGTCTGCGTCGCCGCGCTCGTCGTGCCGGACGGCCGGGAGTGGACCCGCCGGGGTGTGATGGAGGGTGCGATCGTCACCGAACCCCGCGGTGCCGGCGGCTTCGGCTACGACCCCGCGTTCGTGCTCGACGGCGAGACCCGCACGAACGCGGAGCTCCCTGCGGAGGAGAAGGACGCCCGGTCCCACCGCGGCGAGGCCTTCCGCGCGATCCGCGCGGCGGTCGAGGAGCTCCTCCACGAGGACGCGAGCCGGGGCGGGCGGCGGGGCTGACCTCGCCCTCGGGCCGACGCGGATCCGACCCGGGTGGCAGGACCGCCCGTGGGGGACGCGAGCTACTCGGGGCGTTCGGAGCGCGGGCCAGGGGCCTCCCGGCGTCCCGGCAGCGGTCGTCCCCAGCCGTCGCGGCTACGGTCCTCGGGCCGGCCGGCCTTCAGCGGCATGAGCGTGTCCGCGGGTACCGGGCCCTCGGGGTCACGGTCCGGTACCTCGTCGACGAGGAGCCACGATGCGGTCGCCGAGGCGTACACGCGTCCGTCCCCGTCCACCAGGGCGGATGCGCCCCGGAGGGTGTCCTCGTCCGGCTCGCCGGCCCAGCCGACCGTGCGCAGCGGCGTCGGGACCTTCGGGTCGTCGTGGAACCGGACCTCGTAGGAGACGAGCAGCGCGGCGTCCCGGTCCGCGGCCTCCAGGTGGTGACGGCACGCCCACAGCGTCGGGCAGGACAGCAGCGCGACGACCGCGATCGGGCTGACCGGACCGCCGGAGCCGTCCTCCGCGTAGCGTTCGTCGGCGACGAAGTGGGAGACCACCCGGCCCTCGGCGTGCCAGCCGGGGACCAGTCCGAGCCCCCGTGGGTTGTCGTGTCCGCAGACGACACAGCCGGGGAACAGCTGCTGCGGCTCCGGATCGGGGGCCGGGACCGCGGCGAGCTGGCGCGCGTCGGGGAGGTCGGGTTCGTCGGTCCGTCCGGCGAAGCGGACGCGGCCGCGGGCGGTGCGCTCGAGGAGCTCGTGCTCCGTCTCGGGATCGCGGAGGTGCTCGATCACCGCGTCGGTGTCGGTGCCGTCGTGGCTGACGCCGACGCGGAGGTCCGTCCCGAGCGGTGTCGGGCGTTCGAGACGCACCCAGACGCCGGTCGCCGGCTCGGCCGCCGGGATCGCGAGGTGGGAGGCTCCCAGCATCGCCGCTGCCGCGAGACCGCCGTGCAGGTAGCCACGGGGCTCCCGGTGGCGTGTCTCGGGGAAGAACCGCCGCTGGCGCATCCCGTCCTCCTCGGTGAGGTGGTGGCCCCACTTCAGCTCCAGCGCCGGCGGCCCCGTGACGATGAGATCGGCCATGGCTCCTCCGCGTGTCGCGTCACCGGCAGCGTGGCGCCCGACGCTGCCGCGCTGCGCGGTCCGGTGCGTGCGTCCGGACGTGGCGGCGGGCGACCGGTTCCCGAACGGCCGTGGGCCGGCCCGGTCCGGGATCCGAGGACCGCGACCATGGAGGAGCCGACCGAGAGGGACCCGAGCATGGCTGATGTCTCCCCGACCGAGCCCGCCGCCGACGCCCCCGAGACGATCACGTTGCGCTGCGAGGCCTTCGATCCCGGCGAGGTCGTGCCGCAGCGCTACACCTGCGACGGCACCGACACCTCCCCGCCCATCGGGTGGGTCGGCGTGCCCGACGGGACCGCCGAGCTCGTCCTCGTCCTCGAGGACCCCGACGCGACCGACCCGACGTTCGTCCACTGGATGGTGGCCGGGCTGGATCCGGACGATCCCGGCGCGCTGGAGGAGGACGACCTCCCCGAGGGGGCGACCGTCGGCGTGAACGACTTCGGTGAGGCCGCCTACAAGGGCCCGTGCCCCCCGCACGACGCCGCCCCCCACCGCTACGTCTTCACGCTGGTCGCTGTCGGGACCTCCACGGGCCTCGCGGGGCGCTTCAGCGCCGCTGACCTCGCAGCCGCGCTGGAGACCGATGTGCTCGCGCGCGGGGTCCTGACGGTCCGCTACGGGCGCCGCGCGCTCACCGGTCCGAACCCGCCCACCCACGGCGGCTGACCGTAGCCGACCCCGGCCGCCTACCATCGGGTGCGTGACCGACGTCGCCGCGGACCGCCACGCCGACCTCGTCCGATCCGTCGAGTGGATCGACGATCACGTCGAGGTCGTTGACCAGACGCGCCTCCCCGCCCGACTCGAGATGGTGCCGTTGCGGTCCGTGCACGACGTGGTGGACGCGATCGCGCGGCTCGTCGTGCGCGGCGCCCCCGCGATCGGGGTCTGCGGCGCCTTCGGCGTGGTCCTCGGGATCGACGAGCTGCGACGCGAGGGTCGTGACGTCACCGCAGAGGACCTGGACGAGCTCGCCGCGACCATCACGGCTGCCCGACCGACCGCCGCCAACCTCAGCTGGGCCGTCGACCGGGTGGTCGCGGCTGCCGCCCGCGGCGGGGCCACCGACGAGGTCCGGGAGCGCGCGCTCACCGAGGCGCTCCGCGTGCGCGACGAGGACCGGGAGGCCTGTCGGCGCATCGGCGCGTTCGGCCGTCGCGAGCTCGGGGCGGCGCGACGGATCTTCACCCACTGCAACACCGGGAGGCTCGCGACCTCGGGACTCGGCACCGCGCTCGGGGTCGTGTACGCGATGGCCGACGACGGCGTCCCGGTCGAGGTGCTCGCCACCGAGACCCGACCGCTGCTCCAGGGTGCCCGCCTCACCGCCTGGGAGCTCCACGACGCCGGCATCCCGGTCACCTTGATGCCCGACTCCGCCGCGGCGTCCGCGATGGCGTCCGGCCGGGTGGATGTCGCCGTGGTGGGCTGCGACCGGGTCGCCGCGAACGGCGACACCGCGAACAAGATCGGCACGTACGGGCACGCGGTGCTCGCCCGCGAGCACGGCATCCCGTTCTACATCGCCGGACCGATGTCCTCCTTCGACCCGGACGTGGACGACGGGGGTGGGATCATCATCGAGCAGCGGGCGGCCGACGAGGTCCGTCGCCACGGGACCGCGACCACCGCCCCCGATGTGGACGTGCTCAACCCCGCCTTCGACATCACCCCGGCCGCGCTCATCACCGCGTTCATCACCGACGAGGGCGTCCTCCGGCGACCGTTCGACGAGACGATCGCCGCAGCGCTGCGCGCCGCCGAACGCCGGCGGTCGCGGTGACGCGCTCGGCCACGGAGATGCGGCCGGGGCGGGCGGCGGTCAGCCACGGCCCGTCCACGGTCCGGATCGAGGAGGTCGGGGTCCCCGCACCCGGCCCCGGCGAGGCGCTCGTCGCGATGCGCGCCTGCGGCATCTGCGGCTCGGACCTCCTCGACTGGTACGTCGAGCAGAAGGCCCCGGCGGTGCTCGGCCACGAGCCGATCGGCGTGGTCGAGGAGGTGGGCGATCCGGCGCCCGCGGGGATCGAGCCGGGGGCCCGGGTCTTCGCCCACCACCACGTACCCTGTCTGGTCTGCGACGTCTGCCGGCGCGGCCACGAGACCCGGTGCGAGACGTTCCGCAGCACGCGGCTGGTCCCCGGGGGGTTCGCGACGCGGTTCCTCGTCCCCGCCGCCAACGCCCGCGCGGACCTCCTCGTCCTCCCACCGGGACTCGACGACGTGACGGCGACGCTGATCGAGCCGCTCGCGTGCTGCCTCCACGGGCAGCGACTCGCCGCGCTCGACGCCGACACCCGGCTGCTCATCGTGGGTGTCGGTCAGATGGGGTTGCTGCACGTCCAGGCGGCGCTCGCCGCCGGGTGCCGGAACGTCATCGCCACCGACCCGATGCCGGCCCGGCGCACGATCGCCAGTGAACTGGGGGCGATCGCGGTCGAGCCCGAGGTCGCCGCCGTCGCCGCGGCGGTCGACGGGCGCCCCACGGTCGCGATCGTGTGCACGGGGGCCGAGAGCGCCATCGCCCTCGCGTTCGACGTGGTCGACGACGGCGGCGTCGTGCAGCTCTTCGCGCCGACCGAGCCCGACCAGGAGCTGCGCCTGAACGGCGCGGAGATCTTCTTCCGGGAGCTCACGGTCCAGGGCAGCTACTCGGCGGGCCCGGCCGACACGCGCCTCGCCCTCGATCTCCTCGCCTCGGGCCGGGTCACCGCGGACCGCATCGTCACCCACCGCTACGAGCTGGACGACGTCGAGGAGGCGCTCGCGGTCGCGCGGTCCGAGGAGTCGATCAAGGTGGTGGTGCTCGGCGCGGAGACCGGGGCGACGTCCCCCGGGAGCGGGAGCGGGGACGAGGTCCCACGGTGAGGGCGGCCGTCCTCCACGCCCCCGGGGACCTCCGGGTCGAGGAACTGTCCGAGCCCGCTCCCGGCCGGGGGGAGGTGCTGCTCGAGGTCCGCGCCGCGACGACCTGCGGCACCGACCGCAAGACCTACCGGCGGGGCCACCCCGCGCTCGGCCAGCTGCCGTCCCGGCTCGGTCACGAGTTCGCCGGGGCCGTCGCGGCGGTGGGGGAGGGGGTCGGGCACGTCGCCGCGGGCGACGTCGTGTTCTGCGGGAACTCCGCCCCGTGCGGCCGATGCTGGGCGTGCGCGGCGGACCGGCCGACGCTCTGCGAGGACCTGACCTTCCTGTTCGGCGGGTTCGGGGAGATGGTGCTGGTGCCGGCCAGGATCGCCCGCGTGAACCTGCACCGGATCCCCGACGGGGTCCCCGTCGAGCTCGCGCCGATCGCCGAGCCGCTCGGCTGCGTCGTCCGTGCGGTCGAGATCGCGGCGGTCGACGAGGGTGACGAGGTCGCCATCCTCGGAGCGGGCTCGCTCGGTCTGATGATCTGCGCGCTCGTCGCCGACGCGGGTGCCCGCCCGATCGTGCTCGACCCGCACGAGGAGCGGCGCGCCCTCGCGACGCGGTTCGGCGCCGCGGCCACCGTCGCCGCGACGCGCGGCGACCGCGACGTCGACGCGCTCCGGGCCGAGACCGAGGGCGAGCGCGGCGCCGAGCAGGTCTTCGAGGCGGTCGGCCGGCCCGAGGCGTGGGAGCTCGCCGTCGGCATGGCCCGACCGGGCGGGACCGTGAACCTCTTCGGCGGGTGTCCCGTCGACACGACGTTCCGCGTGCCGACCCACCGCGTCCACTACGAGGAGATCCGTCTCCAGGGCACCTTCCACCACACCCCAGCCCACCTGGCGAGGGCCCTCGAACACCTCGCGCGGCTCGCCGTCCCGTGGGTCGACCTGCTGGGAGAGCCGATCGGGCTCGATGACCTCGAGGCGGCGCTCCGCGACGGCACCGGCAGCGCGAAGGATCTCGTCCTACCATCCGCTGGCTGACGACGGACGGGATGCTCGTGGAGGACCCCGACCAGCGCCGGCGGGTGGATGAGAACCGGGCCAACTGGGACGAGCGTGTCGCGATCCACCTCGGCTCGGACTTCTACGACCACGAGGGCTTCCTCGCCGGGCGCGACACGCTCGAGCGGTTCGAGCCCGGCGAGGTCGGTGACGTCAGCGACCTCGACCTCGTGCACCTCCAGTGCCACTTCGGCCACGACACGCTGTCGTGGGCGCGACGCGGCGCGCGGGTCACCGGGGTGGACTTCTCCGAGCCGGCGATCGCGGCCGCCCGCGCGACCGCCGAGGACCTCGGTATCGAGGCGCGCTTCGTCGTCGCCGACGTCCTCGATGCCCCCGACGCGCTGGAGGGGGCGACCTTCGACGTGGTCTACACCTCCCACGGCGTGCTCGTGTGGCTGCCGGACATCGACCGGTGGGCCGAGGTGGTCGTGACCCTGCTGCGCCCCGGCGGGTTCGTGTACCTGTCCGAGGGCCATCCGATCACGTGGACGGTCGCCGACGACGAGCCGCGGCTGGTGGGCGACTACTTCCAGCGGGGACCGGCACGCTTCGACGAGCCGGGGACCTACGCGGACCCGGACGCGGCGACGACCCACAACGTCACCAACGAGTGGCAGCACACCCTCGGCGACGTCGTGACCGCGCTGACCAGCCGCGGGCTCGTGCTCGAGTTCCTGCACGAGCACCCCTTCGCGGTCTGGCGCCGCTACCGGTGGCTGGAGAACCGTGGCGACGGCACGTACGGACCGCCGCCGGGGGGTCCGCGCATCCCGCTGCTGTTCTCCCTGCGCGCCCGCCGCCCGATGTAGCGGCCAGCGGTCGTCGGTGGAGTGTGTGGGTCCCGTCAGCCGGACCGAGGCACTCCATCGATGGTGGGAACGGGCTCGTCGGAGGTCGGTGGAGTGCGTGGGTCCCGTCAGCCGGACCGAGCCACTCCATCGATGCCTGTGGTCGGCTCACGCGAGAGCTCCCACCCGACCCCCGCCGGCGGCCGCTACGGTCCCCATCGTGGTCGACCACGAGCGCATCCAGGAGGCGGCGGACGGGATCCGCCGTCGGGTCCTCGTGCACACGGTGCGTCACGGCGGCGGCTACCTCACCCAGGCCTGCTCCGCGGCCGAGCTCCTCGCGACGCTGTACCTCGGCGTCATGGACCTCGGCCCGTCCGCGGGGCCGCTGCGCCCCGGACCGTTCCCCGGCGTCCCCGGTGAGACCGACGACCCCGATGCCTGGGGTGGGGTGTACAACGGCCCCGACCATCCCGACGCGGACCGCTTCATCTGCTCCCCGGCGCACTACGCGTTGGTCCTGTACGCGACCCTCATCGAGGCGGGACGTCTCGACGGGGAGGCGCTGGAGGCGTTCAACACCGACGGTTCGCGTCTGGAGATGATCGGCGCGGAGCACTCGCCGGGGATGGAGGTCACCTCCGGGTCGCTCGCGCAGGCCCTCTCCGTCGGCCTCGGCCGGGCGCTGGCGCGGCGACGACGCCGAGACCGCGGGCGCATCTGGGTCTTCGCCTCCGACGGCGAGTTCCAGGAGGGCCAGACCTGGGAGGCGCTGCAGTTCGCCACGCACTGGCGCCTCGACAACGTCGCCGTCTACGTCGACGCGAACGGCAGCCAGTGCGACGGACCCGTCGACACGGTGATGTCGATCGAGCCGCTCGCCGGGAAGGTCGCCGCCTTCGGGTGGCGCGTCCGCGAGGTCGACGGCCACGACGTCGCCGCGCTCGCCGCGCCGGCGGCCGACGAGCCCGACGGACGTCCGCTGATGGTGATCGCGCGCACCAACCCGTGGGAGGGCATCCCGACCCTGAAGGACCGTTCCCCGAGGTTCCACTACGTGCGCTTCACGGACGCGGACGAGGAGCGACGGGCGCTGGCCGACGTCGGGCTCACGCGCGATGCGGTGCTGCGGTGACCGCACGCGCCGCGACCGACGTCGTCTCACGCCCGTACGCCCGCGCCTTCGTGGACTGGGCGGCGGACCGAGCCGACGTGCTCTGCCTCTCGGCGGATCTGACCTCCTCCTGCGAGGTGGACGACTTCCGCGACACCCACCCCGACCGCTTCGTCTCCTGCGGGATGGCCGAGCAGAACATGATGGGGGTCGCCGCCGGGCTGGCCCGCGAGGGCTTCACCCCGTTCATCCACACCTTCGGGGTGTTCGTCACCCGTCGGCCCTACGACCAGCTGGCCATGTCGATCGCGTACCCGGACCTGCGCGTGCGGCTCATGGGGTTCCTGCCGGGACTGACCACGCCGGGCGGGGTGACCCACCAGGCGGTCGACGACGTCGCCCTGACGCGGGCGATCCCGAACCTGACGGTCGTGGACACCGGCGACGCCACGGAGGTGGAGACCGTGCTCGACGCGATCGACGCGATCGACGGGCCGGTGTACTGCCGCGTGCTGCGCAAGGACGTCCCCCGGCTGTTCGACACCCCGCTCGAGGTCGGTCGGGTGCGAACCTTGGCTGCGGGTTCGGACGTCTGCGTCATCTCGTCGGGGATCTGCACCGAGGAGGCGGTCCGCGCGGTCACCGCGCTCCGCGACGCGGGTGTCGCCACCGGCCACGTGCACGTCAACACCCTGAAGCCGTTCGACGACCCGGCCGTCACGACCGCGATCGCCGCTGCCGAGCACGGGGTCGTCACCGTCGAGAACCACTCCACGGTCGGTGGGCTCGGTGCGGCCGTGGCCGAGCGCATCGCGGAGGAGGGGCTCGGTCGGCGCCTCATCCGTCTCGGGCTGGCCGACCGGTACGCGCACGGTGCCTCGCGCGAGTACCTCCTCGACCGCTACCGGCTGACCGCGCCGGGCGTCGTGGCAGCGGTCGAGGACCTGCTCGGTTCCGCCACCGGGGTCGAGCTCGCCCCGCTGACCGAGCTCGCCGCGGCCGCCGCACGGACCGGAGACGGCGCCGACACACCCGGTGGCGCCGAGGATCTGTGAGCATCGGCGGGACCGCGTGGGGCCACGGACACGCGGGGGTCCGCTGGTAGGGTCCGCCGCGGTGGCGGCGATCGAGGAGGGCAGCCGGTGCGAGCGATCGTCGGGGGCTCCGGCGTCGACGTCAGCGAGCTCCTCGAGGACGCCGAGGAGCGCACCGCCTCCACCCGCTACGGCGACGTGGCCGTCGAGGTCGGCACCCTCGCCGGCGTCGAGGTCGCGTTCCTCCGCCGGCACGGACGCGGACACACCGTGCCGCCGCACGCGGTGAACTACCGCGCGAACATCGCCGCGCTCGCCGGGATGGGCTGCGACCGGCTGGTCGCCACCGCCGCGGTCGGCTCGCTGGACGCCGCGATGGACCTCGGCCACTTCGTCGCCATCGACCAGTTCCTCGACTTCACCTCCGGTCGTCCCGCGACCTTCCACGACGGCGGTCCCGACGGTGTGGTCCACGTCGACGTCACCGCGCCGTACTGCGACGACATCCGCAGCACCGTGGTCGACGCCGGGCGTGACCGCGGGCTCGACGTCCACGACCGCGGCACCTACGTGTGCACCCAGGGGCCGCGCTTCGAGTCGGCGGCGGAGATCCGCATGTTCCAGGAGCTCGGCGGCTCGGTCGTCGGGATGACCGGGGTGCCCGAGGTCGTGCTCGCCCGCGAGCTCGGCCTCTGCTACGCGACCGTCGCCGCGGTCACCAACCTCGCCGCGGGGCTGCGGCCCGAGCCGCTCACCCACGAGGAGGTGCTCGAGGCGCAGGCCGCGAACGCCGAGAACCTCGCGACGCTGCTCGGCGCGACCGTCGCCGCGCTGCCCGACGAGCACCGCTGCGGCTGCGGACCGGCGCCGGACCCGGTGGGGGAGTGATGGCACCGCGGAGCAACGTCGCCGACCCGGGCCTCGCGCCGTCGGGGGCGCGCAAGATCGCCTGGGTCGAGCAGCACATGCCGGTGCTGGCCCGGATCGAGGAGGAGCTCGCCGCCGTCGGCGACCTCGACGGCGTCCCGATGGCGATCTGCCTGCACCTCGAGGCGAAGACCGCCCGGCTCGCCCTGGCGCTGCACCGCGCCGGGATGGAGGTCGCGATCACCGGCTCGAACCCGCTGTCCACGCAGGACGACGTCGCCGCCGCGCTCGCCGACGAGGGGGTCGCGGTGCACTCCTGGCACGGCATGAGCCCGGACGACTACGCCGTGAACCTCGACGCGGTGCTCGCGCACGACCCGGTCGTGCTGATCGACGACGGCGCCGACCTCGTCGTGCGCCTCCTCGAGGAGCACCCCGGACACGCCGACGACGTGATCGGGGCCGCCGAGGAGACCACCACCGGTGTCGTCCGGCTGCGCGCCCTCGAGCTCGACGGGCGCCTGCGCTTCCCGGTCGTCGCCGTGAACGACGCCCGTGCGAAGCACCTGTTCGACAACCGGCACGGCACCGGCCAGTCCTCGTGGGACGGGATCATGCGCACCACCAACCTCACCGTCGCCGGCAAGACGGTCTGCGTCGTCGGGTACGGGTGGTGTGGGAAGGGGGTCGCCGCCCGCGCCCGCGGGCTCGGCGCGCGCGTGATCGTCACCGAGATCGACCCGATGGCGGCGGTCGAGGCGCTGATGGACGGCTTCGAGGTGGCGCCGGCATCCGCGGCGGCCGCCGAGGCGGACGTCTTCATCACCGTCACCGGCGTACGCGACGTGCTCCGCCGCGAACACTTCGAGGTGATGCGCGACGGCGCGGTGCTCGCCAACGCCGGGCACTTCGACGTGGAGATCTCCAAGCCGGACCTCGCCGCGCTCGCGGTCGAGCACGGCGAGTCCCGTGCGAACGTCACCACCTACCGCATGGCCGACGGGCGCCGGCTCCACCTGCTCGCGGCGGGCGCCCTCGTCAACCTCGCGGGGGCCGACGGTCACCCCGCAGAGATCATGGACCTGACCTTCGCGTTGCAGGCGCTGTCGGTCGCCGGGTTCGTGCGCGGTGAGCTGCCCGACACCCCCCGCGTCCACCGCGTCCCCAGGGTGGTCGACGAGCGCGTCGCTGCGCTGTACCTCGAAGCGAACGACGTCCGTCTCGACGTGCTCACCGACGAGCAGAGCGCTTACCGCGCCAGCTGGCAGGTCGGCTGGACGGAGACGGAGGCGTGAGGGAGGACGTGAGCGTTCGGTGGGTGCGACGATGAGGACCGTCGTGCGCGCCGACCTCGCGCTGACCATGGACCCCGACCTCGGGGTGGTGGAGAGACCGGAGCTGGTCATCGACGACGGGCGCATCGTGTCGCTGCGGAGCCTGGACGCCGACGCCGCCCCGGACGGGCTGACGGCGACGACGCACGTCCCCGACGGGGCCGCCGATGGCCGCGCCCCGGCCCGCGGCGAGGAGGAGCGGGAGGAGGAGGTCTGGGAGCTCGACCTGCCCGGCCGGTTCCTGATCCCCGGCCTCGTGAACAGCCACACCCACGCCGCGATGACGCTGCTGCGCGGCTACTCCGACGACCTCCCGCTGAAGGAGTGGCTGGAGGAGCGCATCTGGCCCGCCGAGCGTCACGTCGACGTCGACGACGTCCGAGCCGGGGCGCTGCTCGCGACCGCGGAGATGCTCGCCGCCGGGGTGACCACCTTCGTGGACATGTACATCCACATGGACGGCGTCGCCGAGGCGGTGGAACAGGCCGGCATCCGCGCGGTGCTCTCGCCGGGGCTGTTCTCCGCCGCCGGCCCGCTCGACGAGACCGTGGAGCGTGTCGTCGGTTTCGTGCGCCGCTGGCACGGGGGCGCCGACGGACGCATCAGCGCGATGCTCGGGCCGCACGCCGTGTACACGTGCACCCCGGAGCTGCTGCGGGCGGCGGCCGAGGCCGCCCGGGACCTGGGCGTCGGGCTCCACATGCACCTCTCCGAGACGCACCTGGAGGTGGAGCAGGCCCGGGCGGAGCACGGCGCCTCACCCATCGCGATCGCCGCCGAGACCGGCGTCCTGGACGCCGGCGCGATCGCGGCCCACTGCGTCTGGGTCGACGACGCCGACATCGGGCTCCTGGCGGAGGCCGGCACCGGGGTGGCGCACAACGCGCGCAGCAACATGAAGCTCGCGAGCGGCGTCGCCCCCGTCGGCCGGCTGCTGGACGCGGGCATCGACGTCGGCCTCGGTACCGACGGCGCGGCGAGCACGAACCAGGTGACGATGTTCGAGGAGCTGCGCGCGGCGAGCCTGCTGCAGAAGGTGACGAACGACGATCCGACGGCGCTGCCGGCCGAGACGGTGCTCGCCATGGCCACGATCGGCGGGGCGCGCGTGCTGGGCCTCGACGGTGAGATCGGCAGCCTCACGCCGGGCAAGCGCGCCGACCTGGTCGTGCTCCGCCTCGATCGCCCCGGGACGCTGCCGTGGCACGACCCCTGGTCCGCGGTGGTCTACTCGGCGCAGGACCAGGACGCCGAGTGGGTGTTCTGTGACGGGCGGGCGGTGGCGTACGACGGCCGCCCGCTGGAGTTCGAGCTGCCCGCGCTGCGCGAGGACGTGCAGCGGCGCGCACGGCGCATCGCCGAGGCGGCGGGTCGGTCCTGAGCGCCGCGTCCGCGCCGGGTCCGGCGACCGGTGACGACGGCGGCCGGCCGGGGGCGGAGGCCGGGGAGGCACCTCCCGCCGGGCCCGCCATCGACGTCCGCGGTCTGCGCTTCCGCTACCGGGGCCGGCAGGAGCTCGCGCTCGACGGCATCGACCTCACGGTCGCGCCCGGCCAGTTCGTCGTCCTCGTCGGGCCGAGCGGGGCGGGCAAGTCGACGCTCTGCTTCACGCTGAACGGCCTCATCCCCCACTTCATGAAGGGGAGGATGGCGGGCACCGTCGCGGTCGGAGGCCGCGACTCGTCCGACCGGCGCGTCGCCGAACTCGCGCGCGACGTCGGTCTGGTCTTCCAGGATTTCGAGGCGCAGCTGTTCAGCACCAACGTCGAGCTCGAGGTCGCCTTCGGGATGGAGAACTTCGCCGTCCCGCTCGAGGAGATGCGTACGCGGGTGGCGGCGGCGATCGCGACGGTCGAGCTCGAGGGGATGGAGACCCGTGAGCCCGCCACGCTGTCCGGCGGTCAGAAGCAGCGGCTCGCGATCGCGACGGTCCTGGCGCTCCACCCCGGGATCCTGGTCATGGACGAACCGACGACCGACCTCGATCCGATCGGTACGGAGGAGGTCTTCACCGTCGCGCGCCGCCTCCGCGAGGAGGGGACGACGCTCATCGTCGTCGAGCACGACACCGAGGAGGTGATCGACGCGGACCGCGTCGTGATCCTCGACGGCGGCCGCGTGGCGTTGACCGGGCCACCGGGGGAGGTGTTCACGAGACCGGGCCGGCTCGAGGAGCTGGGCGTCCAGCCGGTCGGGGCGGCCCACCTCCTCCACGCGCTCGGCGAGGAGCCGGTGCTGGACGTCCCGACGGCGGTCGAGTTGCTCCGTGGCCGCGGCTTCCGGGTGCGTGACGAGGTCCGGGCCGCCATCCGGTCGGACGAGGAACAGCGCACCGCCGGGTACGGGGAGCCGGTCGTGGAGACACGGGGGCTCGAGCATCGCTACCCGAACGGCGTGCGTGCGCTCCGCGGCGTCGATCTCGCCATCCGGCGGGGGGAGTTCGCCGCCGTCGTCGGCTCGAACGGCTCGGGCAAGACCACCCTCGTGAAGCACTTCAACGGCCTGCTCGAGCCGACCGCCGGCGAGGTGATCGTCGACGGCGCCGCCACCCGGGGGCAGAGCGTCAAGCACCTCGGCCTGACCGTCGGCTACGTCTTCCAGAACCCCGACCACCAGATCTTCGCCGAGACCGTCCGCGACGAGGTCGCCTTCGGGCCGCGCAACCACGCCATCGACGAGGACGAGATCGAGGAGCGCGTCACCGAGGCGATCGAGGCGGTCGGGCTCGACGGCCGCGAGGACGAGGACCCGTTCGCGATGACCAAGGGCGAACGCCAACGGGTCGCGGTCGCCTCGGTGCTCGCGACGCGTCCCGCCGTGATCGTCCTGGACGAGCCGACCACCGGGCTCGACTACCGCGAGCAGCGGCGCATGATGGACCTGGTCCGCTCGCTGAACGACGCCGGGCACACGATCGTCTGCGTCACCCACTCCATGTGGGTCGTGGCCGAGTACTGCCACCGCGTCGTGGTGATGGCCGGTGGGCTCGTGCGCGCCGACGGTACGCCGCGCGAGGTGTTCGCCGACGAGCGGGTGCTCGAGGACGCGGACCTCAAGCCGCCCCAGGTGGTGCGCATCACCACCGAGCTCGGGTGGACGCTGCTCTCCGTCGACGAGGCGCGCCGGGCCCTCACCCGCCCGGGCGGCGATCCGGCCGACCGCCACGGGGGGCGGTGAGCGTGGACGTCTACCTCTACGTCGACCGCGAGACCTGGATCCACCGGCTCGATCCACGCCCGAAGTTCCTCGCCGTCATCGGCATCATCCTGCTCGCCGTCGGCGGTGACCACCCGGCGCTGCCGGCCGCGCTGCAGCTGCTCGGCCTCATCGCGATCCACGTCGCCGGCGCGTGGGGCTCGCTGGCGCGCGTGCGCGTCATCCTCACCGCCATCTTCACCGTCACGGTGCTGATCTGGATCTTCTTCTCGTCCGGACCTACGCACCTCGTCGGACCGATCCAGGTCGAGTCGCTGATGTTCGGCGTCGCGACCGCCTTCAAGCTGACCGCGTCGATCACCGCGAGCGTCGCCTGGCTGTCCACGACCCGCAACGAGGAGATCGCGCTCGGGTTCGTGAAGCTCGGGATGCCCCACCGCATGGCCTTCGCCTTCTCCGCGGCGCTGCGCATGGTCCCGACGTTCGTCGGCGCGGGGATGACGATCGTGCAGGCGCAGAAGGCCCGCGGCCTGGACGTGGACGCCGGCGGGCCGATCCGGCGCATGCGGACCTACCTGCCGCTGGTGGTCCCCGTGTTCGCCTCGGCGCTGCGCTCGGCGAGCCACCAGGCGATGGCGCTCGAGGCGCGCGGCTTCGGAGCGCAGAAGGAACGGACCCAGTTCCTGCAGCTGTCGATGCGGCCGCGCGACTGGGTGCTGGCGGTGCTCGCGGTCGCCGCGATGGTCCTCGGCCTGTGGATCTACTTCACGGCGGGGCTGCGCATCGAGGGGCTCGTGCGCTGACCGCCCGCCGGGCGCGCCGGACAGGTCGCCGAACCTGGTTCCCAGAGCGAGGACCGCCACCTACGCTCGACGCCACGGGGTCGGCGTACCAGGAGGGAGCCATGCGCGAGCTCGTCACCATGTGGAAGAGCACGCAGATGATCGTGCTCACCGTTCTCGTCGCCGCCGTGTACGCGGCGGTGCTCGTCCCGTTCAAGGCCATCCCGCTCGTCCCGGGCTTCACCGAGATCCGGGTGGCGCAGATCATCCCGCCGGTGGCGGCGTTGCTGTTCGGACCGGCCGCCGCGTGGGGCACGGCGTTCGGCAACCTGATCGGCGACCTGCTCGGCGGCACGTTCGGACCGGGCAGCGCCTTCGGCTTCGTCGGCAACTTCTTCCTCGGTGCGATCCCCTACGTGCTGTGGGGACGCCTCGGCGGGCTGTCGAGCGGTGAGGAACCGGCGATGACGAACGGCAAGCAGATCGTCGAGTTCGTCGCGCTCGTCGTGATCTCAGGGATCGCCTGCGCGGCGATCATCGCGTGGGGCCTCGAGGTACTCCGCTTCTTCCCGTTCACGGTGCTCGGCACGATCATCGCGATCAACAACGTGCTGCTGCCGGCCGTGCTCGGTTGGCTGGTGCTGCGGCTGCTCTACGGCCGGGTCAAGCGCATGGGGCTGATCTGGAGCGACGTGATGGCCGCCGAGGACGTCGCGACCGGTCGGGCGGCGGGCGTCGGCACGCTGCTGATGGTCGTCGGCGGGCTCGGCGGTTGGGCGGTGGGCATGATGGTCTCCGCCGGAGTCGGTCCCGGCGTGTTCGGCGAGCCCGGGTTCGGTCTGTTCGGTGAGGCCGGCGAGCCCAGCGTCGTGTTCGGCGTCGCGCCGTTCATGATCGCGCTCGTCGCTGCCCTGTTCCTCTGCCGGTCCCGTCCGGAGCTGTTCGGATCCGTCGACGAGGACCTGCCCGAGGCGTCCCCCGCCTGACCGTCATCGCTCGGACCGTCGCCGTACCCCCGGATCCCCGCCGGGGGTACGCGCGGCGCCCCGGTCAGCGCAGCGCCGGGTAGGTCGGGATCGTGCCGATGAGCCAGCGGCTCCGCAACGCCGACCCCAGCTGCCCCGCGACATCGCTCACGGCT
>CAZADJ010000014.1:0-17661 GCA_964483845.1 uncultured Actinomycetota bacterium
GCAGCAGATCGGTCGGGACGAGGTGCGTGACCCGGTTGGCGACCGAGCCGAGCAACCGGGACGGGCCGCTCATCCCCTTGTTCCCGAGGACGAGCAGGTCGACCTCCCTGGCCGCCTCGGCGATGGTCGCTGCGGTGTCCCGGCCGACCACGACGCGACGGTCGATCTCGCCGTCGTCATCCAGGGTCGACGCGACCCGGTCGAGCGTCGTCCCGCCGGACCCCTCGTCGGGTGCCGCGGTCAGCAGCACCGGCGTCGCGTTGAGGGCCCGGGCCAGCGTGAGACCGCGGTCGACCGCGATCGCCGCGGTCTGTGACCCGTCGGTCGCGAGCGCGATCCGACCGTACGGCGCGCGCTGCTCCGGGTCGCTGCGAACGAGCAGGACGTCGGTGCGCGCGTGGTGGGTGATCTGATGGGGGACGTTGCCGAGCATCCGCTCGGTGCGGGACCCGAGCCCGGCGGTGCCGACGACCAGCAGCGTGGTCTCCGACCGCTCCTCGGCGACCTCCAGCAGCGCGTCCGCGGGGTGTCCCTGGGGGGTGACGGTCTGCGGGTCGAGCCCGTCGACCGTGCGCGCGATCGCTGCGCCGTCGGAGACGGCCATCTGGGCCCAGCTCGCCTCCATCGCACCAGGGTCGTCGGTCGGGTACTCGGAGACGATCTCCGAGAGCACGGGCCTGTCCGGCATGTCCCGGTACCAGGCGGTCGCGACGACCAGCTCGGCGCCGATCGCGTCCGCGAGGGTCGCGGCGGCGCGTACCGCGTGCTCGGCCGTCTCCGAGCCGTCGGTGCCGACGACGACGCGGTCGTAGGCCTCCGCCGGGCGCGCCGCTGTCACCGTCGTCTCCTCGCCGTGCCGGTCATCGTGCCGCTCATCGTGCCGGGCACCGTGCTGTTCACCCCGCATCCTGCCGGTCATCCCGCCGGGCAGTCCCCGGGGCCAACGATATCGAGCTTCTCCGCCATCCAACGACCGTCCGCGCGGACGGTGACGACGCGCACCCCCCAGCACGCCACCGTCTCGGTCCCGAGCTCGGCGCTGCGCAGCTCCTGGCGGACGATCCCGACCGCGACGCCCTCGTCGCGGTCGGGATCGGCGACCAGCTCGAGGACGTCCCCGCTGCTCTCGGCACCGGCGGCGGCGAGGGCTTCGGCGAGTTCGTCGAGGATCTGCGTGGCCTCCGTCTGGAGCTGCTCGGTCCCGATCTCGGCGAGGTCGGCACGGACGCGGTCGAGCTCACCGGCCTCCCAGTTCGTCACCGCCATGAGGGTGTCGGAGGCGACCTGGACGATCTCGCGCCGGTCCTGCTCCTCGGGCGGGGTCCCGAGGAAGTACAGCCCGAGGCTCCCAGCGGCGACGAGCACGGCGAGGAACGCGATCACCCACGCGACGGCCGGCGACGGGCCGGACGCGGATCCGGCCGGCTCCTCGCCGGCGAGCCTCGGGTCGCTCGCGTCGGTCTGCGGGGTCACCGGCGCCTCCGCCGCCACAGCAGCAGCGCGAGCGCCGCAGCGAGGGGTCCGAGCGCCCCGAGGCCGCCGGCCCCGGTCGCCGGGAGGGGTTCGTCGGGCTGGGTGACCGCGGTCGGACGCTCGGGGACCTCACCCTCGCGCTCGCCCTCGTCGACGAGCGGCGCCCAGTCGATCCCGGGCGACGTGGGGTCGGGCGGCTGGTGGTCCGCCTGGCGCACCGCGTTCACGCCGACGCCGAACGGCGTGACGCAGGCCGCGCCGGGTCGGGTCATCGGGGTCGGGACGCGCTCGTTGTACACGGCGCCGCCGCCGTCGCCGGACATGACGAGGTCGGCCACCCGGGCCCAGTTCTTCTTCGGCCGGTACGGGTCCCACTGGAAGACGATGTCGACGGCGCCGAAGAAGTGCTGGTTGAAGTCCAGGAGCTGCGCCAACCAGCCACCGCCGTCGAAGAGCGTCGCGACGTTGAAGTCGTGGAAGTCGTCGACGAGGCAGGTGAGGTTGGCGCGGTTCTCGCGGATGAGCGCGTCGGTCTCCTCGAGCGCGCGCGTCCCGGTCTCGGTCGCGAGCCGCTCCATGACCGGCCGGTTCTCGGCGAGGAGCTCCGAGAGGTCCGCGAGGTGGGTGATCGAGGCGGCGATCTCCTGCCGGGAGTCGCTCATGGCCTCGAGGACCGGTCCGGACGAGTCGATCAGGCGCTCGAAGTCGGGGATGCCGGCGACCAGGGTCTCGTTCAGCTCCATCGCCTGGACGTTGAGGTCGACGAGGGTCTCGCCGCGGCCACCCACGGCGGCGGCGAGCTCCACGACCGTGGTGTGGAGGTCGTCGGTGTCGATCGCCCGGAACAGGTCCTCGACGTTGCCGATGAGGGTGCGCATGTCCACCGGCGTCTCCACCTCGAGCGCGGTGATCTCGGCGCCGGGTTCGGCCGGCTCCCAGCCCTCGGCGACCTCGACGAGCCGCGGGATGAGCCGCTCCGCTGGCGCCTCCCAGTCCGCCCCGACGGGGATGAGGTTGAGCGTCTGCTCGCCGATCGCCGAGCGTCGGATCACCTGCACGACGGCGTCTCCGGGGACGGCCCGGTCGGGCTCGATGAGCAGCTCCATGCGCACCCCGCCGGGGGTGAGCTCGATCGTCCCGATGCGGCCGACGCGGTCGCCGAGCACGGTCACCTCGTGCTCCTCGACGAGCCCGCCGGTCTCGCCGAGCTCGATCGCGACCGGGTAGCGGTCATCGAAGAAGATGTCCTGGGCCCACTGGTAGCCCGCGTAGGCGACCAACCCGACGGTCAGCACCGCGAGAGCGACCAGGTTGATGGAGGTGCGCAGGAACCCGCTCATCTCAGCCGTCCCGATCCGTGGCCGGGTCGACGCCCTCCGGCCAGTCGCAGTCCTCGTGCCGGTCGTCGCACGCGTCGAGCTCGTAGTCGGGCGGCGTGGAGCTGCTCCCCGCCGGGTTCGGCGGGTCGCAGGTCATGGTGATGTTGTCGCGCTCCTCGGCGTCGGTGTCGCAGACGATGATGTCGGCCCAGATCTGGCCGTGCTCGTTGAAGATCCCCGCCGGGACGTGGAGGTTGTGCCGCGGCCACCAGGTGAGGAAGCTGGCCAGCGCCCCGTCCACCCGGGTCAGCTCGGCGAGGATCTGCTCCGCGCGGGTCCAGAAGCGGTCGATCTCCCCGCGGTGCTCGCGCATGATGCGCTCGCCGACGACCCCGAGACGCCGCAGGTCGTCGATCGCGTCGAGGAGGCGTTCGTCCTCCTCCTCCAGCGCCTCCGCGCCGCGCGACAGCGCCGCGAGCGCCTCGTCGTAGGAGTCGGCCTCGGGGGTCACCTCCGCGAGCAGCTCGTCGACGCTGTCGAGCAGCCGAAGCACGTCATCCTCCCGCTCGCCGTACCGCGCGAAGAAGAACTCCAGGTTCGTGAGGAAGGAACCGAGCGTCGCGCCGCGCTCACCGAAGGTGACGGCCCCGGCGTGCACCGCGGCCGAGAGCTGATCGGCGGCGATGTAGGCGAGGAACTCCGTCCCGGACGCGACGAGCTCCTCGAGGTCGCCGGCGGTGCGGGTCTCGGTGATCTCCCCGGAGGTGAGCTCACCCTCGTCGGAGAGCGGCACGAGGTTGACGTAGTACTCGCCGAGCACCTGCGTCTTCTTCACCTCGGCCAGCACGTCGGCCGGCAGCCCGGCGTCGTCGCGCACCTCCATGGTGACGCGGGCACGGTGGTCTGCGGTGAGCTCGACCTCGGTGATCGTCCCGATGGTGACGTCGGCGGTCTTCACCTGGTGACGCGGCACCAGCTCGATGACGTCGTCGAAGACGGCCTCGAGCTCGATCGTGCCACCGTTGCTGCACGCCGGGAGCAGCGCGAGGGCGAGCGCGAGCGCGATCGCGGTGACGAGGTGGGGGTGACGGCGGGCGATCATCGGAGCCTCCACAGCGACCCGCTCAGGACGTCGCCCAGCTGCGGATCCCCGTCGCCGTCGTGCTCGTCGTCGAGGGTCCCGTCCTCGCGCAGGCCCTCCTCGAGCTCCGGGACCGCCTCCATGCCGCGCTCGAGCGCCTCCTCGAACGAGACGACCCCGGCGTCGTCGGCGTCCTCGTCGGGACAGGGCACGACCGGCTCGAGGCAGAACCCACCGTCCTCGTCGTCCGGGAGGTCGCCGAACAGCAGGTCGTCCCAGAACTCCGTCTCGGCGCAGGCCTCGATGCCGAGGCGCAGACAGACGCCGACGAGCCGCTGCTGGATGCGGTGGGCGAGCCGTTGCTCGAACCCGGACGTGGTGTGGTTGATCACCGGCAGCCAGTTGCGGTCGAGGGGGATCACCCGTTCGGCGTGGCGGAAGAGCTCGGCCTGGCCGAACTGGAAGCGCTGCCACTCGTCGAGGTTGCGGTTGACCGTCCGTCCGAGGCTGGTCAGCGCCCCGATGTCGTGCCGGAGGGTGTCGCGGTGGGTGGCGACGAGGTCGCCGAGCTCGTCGGTCATGCGCGTGAGGGCGACGAGCGTCCGCTCCAGATCGGCGCGGTCGGAGGCGAGCGACTCGGCGACGAGCCCGAGGTCCTCGAACTGCTGGGTCATCTCCTCGGCACGGGTGCCGACGGTCTCGTTGAGGTCCGCGAGGGTCCCGGCGAGCTCAACGATGTCCTCGTCGCTGGTGCGCAGCGCGGCCATGAGGTCGCGCAGCTCGTCGATGGTCTCGCCGAGGTCGTCGCCCTGACCCTCGAGGACCTCCGCCAGGTTGGTGACGAGGCGTGCGACCTCGTCACGGTCGAGGGTCTCGAGCAGGTCGTTCAGCGACTCGAAGGCCTCCTCGAACTCCACCGGCACGGTGGTGCGGTCGATGGGGATGCGTGCACCGTCGGCCATCTCGTCCCCGCCGGTGTACGGCGGGTGCAGCTGGACGTAGCGCTCCCCGAGCAGGGCGCTCTGGATGATCGTCGCCCCGGCGTCGTCGGCGACCCGGGTGCCCTCGTCGATCCGGAGCGTCGCGATGACCCGGTCCCCGCCGGGCTCGACGACGACGTTCTCCACGCGCCCGACGTTCACCCCCGCGATGCGCACGTTGGAGCCCTCGAAGAGGTTGAAGGCGCGCGAGAACTCGACATCGATCTCGAGGCCGTCGTCGCCGGCCAGGCCGAGCGTGGCGCACCCGCCGACGACGAGCGCCGTCGCGAGCAGCAGCGTCAGCAAGCGTCCGCGGGTCATCGGCCGGCCTCCGAGGTGGGCGCGCCGTACATCCCGAAGAACCCGCGCATCGACGCGTTGGAGGACGACGACCGGTCCATCGGCTGCGGGTCGCGGTCGTCGGCGGTCTGCCGCTCCTCGTGCCCGATGGAGGTCGGGTCGCGCTCGCTCGGGGTCGGCTCGGCGTCCTGCTCGTCGCACGTGCGGGGGTCCTCGCCGAGGATGTCGTCGAGCTGGCGGTCGAGGGTGCCGCCGCACCCGAAGAGGATGTCGACGCCGGCCGCGCCGAACTCCTGGACGCGCATGTTCGCCCAGAACTCGTTGTCCTCGCCCTCGGCGTTGTAGCCGATGTTCGCGAAGCCCTCGAGCGCCACCCCCGCGTAGGCGAAGAAGTGGGCGATGTCGACCTGGTTGCGGTCGACGATCTCGAGGCTCTCGTTGAGCCGTGTGAGCACGCGGTCGATGCGTGTGCGCTCGTCGACCACGAGGTCGGCGAGCACCTCCGACGAGTCCGCCGTCTCGCGCAGCAGCCGTTCCACCTCCGAGCGGCGGTCCACGAGCATGTCCAGCGTGGAGCCGAACGAGTCGATGATGCGCACGATCTCGTCGTCGCGGTCGCGGAACGCGGCGAACAGGTCCTCGGTGCGGTCGATCGTCGTCTCGAGCTCCTCCTCGCGGCCGCTGATCACACGCGACACCTGCCGGAGCCCGTCGAGCAGGGTCTCGACCTCCTCACGCTGCCCCTCGGTGATGTCGGCGAGGGCGGTGACCATGGCGTCGAGCGCGACCTCGTCGGTCTCGCGCGCCAGCCCCTCGGTCTCCTCGCCGAACTCGGGGACGTCCACCGGCGTGCTCGTCTGCCCGACCGGGATCGTGTCGTCGTCGGCCAGGAGCTGGTCCCACGCGGAGCCCGCCACCAGTTGGAGCTGGCGCCGGCCGAGGAGGTTCTGGACGGTGATGCGAGCGCGGCTGTCCGCCGGCAGGTCGGCGTCGACCACGAAGCCGACCTCGACCAGACCGTCGTCGAGCAGCTCCACCGACAGGACGCGGCCGGAGCGCACCCCGGCCACGAGCACCTGGTCGTCGACGTCCAGCCCGGCGGCGTCCTCGAACAGCGCGGTCATCTCGGTCCCGGTGTCGAACACGCCGCGCGTGGCGAGCAGCCCGAAGGCGGTCGCGATCGAGATCACGACGACGGCGACGAGGCCGATGAGCGCCTGGTTGCGCTCCAGCAACATCAGCGGTCACCTCCTCCGTGCAGGAGGCTGCCGAACAGGCCCGCCATCGACGCGGAGGAGCCGGAGCCCTGACGGGGATCGGGCACGCGGTCGGGGTCGTCATCGGAGGTGTCCTGGAACTCCCGCCGTGGTGGCAGCTCCGCCCCGCGACCGTCGTCGCCGACCTCGTCCTCGGAGGCGCTCACGCCGACGAAGCGGACGTTGAAGAACTGCCCCCAGCGGGAGATCTTGTGGTAGCTGACGATCCCCTCGCCCGAGTACTTGAGGACGTCCTCGAGCTCGTCCTCGTGGGCGGACAGGACCTCGAGCACGTCGTCGAGCTCGGCGAGGACGCCCCGGATCTCGCCCTCGTTCGCCTCCAGCAGGCGGCGGAACTCGCTCTGGGTGTCGGCGAGCTGCACGATGAACGCCTCGAGTCGGTCGTTGCGCGAGGCGATGAGCTCCGCGGACTCCGCGAACGAGGAGAACATCGCCCGGACGTCGTCGTCACGCTCGGCGAGGACGTCCATCAGCACCGCGGCGTTGTCGAGGATGCGCCCGATCTCCTCGTCGCGGCCCGCGAGCGTCTGCGTGAGGGACCCGGCCTCGTGGATCAGGCTCTGGATCTCCTCCTCGCGTCCGACCAGCGCCTCCTCCATCGCCTCGAGGAACAGGTTCTGGACCTCGGGCTCCAGGGAGCGCATCACGGGGGTGATGCGCTCGAGCGCCACCGCGATGCTCGCCGGACCGAAGGTGCGCTCCGGCGGGAACCGGTGGTCGGGCTCGAGCGCGCCGTCACCGTCGGGGTAGACGTACAGGTAGCGGAGGCCGATGACGCCGCGCCACCGGATGCCGACGGTCGTGTCCTCCCCGAGCTCGACGTCGTCGCGGACGGAGAAGCGGGCGACGGCGCGTCCGCGCTCCACGGTGACGCTGTCGACCCGCCCGACCGGGACGCCGGCGATCCGGACCTCGTCGTTCTCCAGCAGCCCCGTCGCGTCGTCGAAGACCGCTTCGTAGCTGGTGTGGCTCTCGAAGAGGCTGAGGTTGCCGATCATGGTCACGATCCAGACGGCGAACACCGCGCAGACCACGGCGAACGCGGCGAACTTGAGCGCGGGGTAGGTGCCGCTCACTGGCCCGGCCCTCCCTCGGGGGCGGGACAGCTCGGGAGCAGCTCGGCGAGCAACTCCTCCTCGAGCTCGTCAGGCGCCTCGTGGCAGAGGTCCTCGAAGATCGGGAAGATGATGCGGAACCAGGCGTGCTCGGTCCCGTCGTCGAGCTCCCCGCCGTGGTGGCCGAAGTTGAACCCGTAGCGGTACGCGCCGTGGATGATGTTGCCGATCTCGACCATCCGGGGGTCGAGGATGGCGCCGAGCTCGTCCCCGGTGAGGATCAGCTGGCTCAGGGTCGGCTCGACCACCTCGAGGAACTCCGCGAAGCCGACCGAGAAGCTCGACAGGGCCTCGAGGTTGCGGCGGATGTCGGCCTGTCGGTCGGGGAGGAGGCTCGTCCACTCCGGGACCGTCCGGACGAGCCGGTTGAGGTCGTCGGCGCGGGGGGCGATCGCCTCGGTCACGTCCGCGAGGTCCGAGAGCCGGTCGAGCTGATCCTCGGCCGTGCGTGCCTGGAACGCGAACAGCTCCTCGGACAGGTCGATGTTGCGGCCGGCGATCTCCGCATCGCGCAGGGTGAACGTGCCGAACGCCTCGATCACCTGGCCGAGCTCCTCGGCCGGGACCGCGTCGATGAACTCGCCGAAGGCCTCGAACAGGTCGACCGCCTCGCGCGGCTGCATGTCGCCGGGGACCGTGAGGCTGGCGCCGGGCTCGAGGTACGGCTCGGTGATCTCGCCGTCGATCAGCAGCTCGACCTGCTTCTGCCCGAGGAAGGTCTTGGCGGTCACGACCGGGGTGAGCCGGGACTCGTCGGGCAGCGGGTGGTCGGGGAAGATGGTGAGACGGGCGACGGCTCGACCGTCCTCGAGCCGGACGTCCGCGACCTCGCCCACGATCACGCCGCGGGCCTTCACGTCGATGCCGGCACCCATGCCCGAGCCGGCGCTGCCGAGCACCGCCTCGACCTCGAAGCTGTCGGCGGGCGGGCTGAGCGCGAGATCGATGCCGACCGTCAGCAGCCCGGCCGCGAGGATCGCGGCGGCGAGCCCGGCGATGCGTGACGCGGCGAGGGTCACGGCGCGGACCGACGGTCGGGGGACGGTCGGAGAGGTGTCGCGGCGGTCGGTGGGGTCGTGGCGACGGTCCCGGTCGCGGCGCCCGTCATCCGGCGATCCTGATCGTCTCGCGTCCGTACCACATCACGATCGACAGGACCATGTTCAGCACGACCACGGTGGTGATGCTCGCCCGGATCGCCCGTCCGACGGCGACGCCGACCCCGGACGGTCCGCCGCCGGCGTAGAAGCCGTAGTAGGTGTGGATGAGGATCACCACGAAGACGAAGACGATGGCCTTGATGAGGCTGTACAGGATGTCCAGCGCCGGGAGGAACTGGCTGAAGTAGGCGTTCCACGCCCCCGGGGAGACGTCGTAGAACTGCGTGACGATGATCTCGGTCGCGAGGTACGAGGAGAACAGCGCGGCGAGGTACAGCGGGATCGTCGGGATCAGCGCCGCCCACAGTCGGGTGGAGACGATGTAGGGGATCGGCCGGACCGCCATCACCTCGGCGGCGTCGATCTCCTCGGCGATGCGCATCGCGCCGATCTCGGCCGTGTAGCCGGCGCCGATCTTCGCGGCCAGCGCCACCCCGGCGATCAGCGGGGTGATCTCCCGCGTGTTCGCCCACGAGCCGACCAGGCCGACGTAGGCCTCGGCGCCGATCTGCTCCAGTCCGCTGTGGCCCTGCAGACCGACCTGCGTCCCGGTGAAGAACGCCATCGTGAAGATCACGAAGAGCATCCCACCGCCGATGATCAGCGCGCCGGCACCGACGACGATCTCGGAGATCTGCGTCAGGATCAGCTTGCGGTACTTCAGCGCCGCGCCCATGCCCTTCAGCGACTGCAGCCAGAAGCGCATCTGGTCGGCGAAGCCGGCGAACACGCCGATCGGCCGCGTCATCGGCTCCAGGACGCGGTCGGAGACCGGTCCCTGCGTGCGCGTCACGCTGTCGCTGGCCATCGGCTACCTCAGAACTTCGGTGGGACGATGTTGAAGTACAGGGCGGTCATGACGAAGTTGACGAAGAACAGGATGACGAACGTCAGGACCACGGCCCGGTTGACGGCGTCGCCCACGGCCTTCGGTCCGCCGAAGGCGTGGAAGCCGTAGTGACAGGCGATCGCGGCCGCGAGGTAGCCGAAGACGGCGGCCTTCAGCGTGGACATCCAGAAGTCGGGCAGCTGCGCGAGCGCGTTGAACGAGGCGAGGAACGCTCCGGTCGTCCCACCCCGGATCGGCACCGCCATCACCCAGCCGCCCGCGATCCCCGCCGCCGAGACGACGCTGTTCAGCAGCACGCCCACGACGACCGCGGCCAGCAGCCGGGGGAGGATCAGCCGGTGGATCGGATCGACGCCCATGACCTCCATGGCGTCGAGCTCCTCGCGGATCCGGCGCGAGCCGAGATCGGCGGTCATCGCCGAGCCGCCGGCTCCGGCGATCAGCAGCGCGGTCGCGACCGGGGCCGCCTCCCGGATCACCGCGGTCACCATCGCCGCGCCGACGTTGGACTCCGCGCCGAGCTGCTCGGCGAAGCTGCCGACGTGCAGCGCGATGATGACGCCGAACGGCATCGAGATCGCGATGAGCGGCAGCACCGTCACCTTGGCGATGAACCAGCACTGGTCGATGAACTCGCCGAAGGGGAACCGACCACGACCTGCCGCGAGGAGACCGTCGATCCCCATCGCGGTGGCGCCTCCGAGGGTGGCGAGACCCTCCTTCACGTGCGGCACGTCCGGCTCCCGTCGACTCCCTGCGGGCGGTGCCCGTCTCCCTCGCGCTCGCTCGGACCCACTATCGGACCCACTACCGGATCCACCACGCGAGCCCGCGGTTCCCGGCTCGGCGCTCCCTCGCGCCGGCTCGGCCGCCGGTGGGTGGACCTCGATCGTGCGGTCGGCGCACGACCCTATCAGCGCGCTGGTCCGTCACGCGAGACCGCTCGGCCGTCGGTCCGGCCGGGTGCGTGGGCTGGCACCTCCTCCACCTGCTCCAACGAGCCAGACCCCTCCCGGTCACGGCGCGTGGTCCGGCCGGTCGTACGTGCCTGGGCTTGACCGTGCGCTCGCCGCTCACGCAGACTGCTCGAGCGCACCGTCGGTGAACGGCGATCCGGGCCGGACCTGGAGGCACCGCGGGCGTGACCCTCAGGTGGGAAGGGGCGTCGCGTGGGAGACGATGGACGCAGGGGCCGCGGCAGGCGGTCGACAGGATCGCGGACGCTGGCCAGGGG
Organism: uncultured Actinomycetota bacterium; assembly: GCA_964483845.1. Lineage (GTDB taxonomy): Bacteria > Actinomycetota > Nitriliruptoria > Nitriliruptorales > JAHWKO01 > CAZADJ01. Next base: position 10,790 of record CAZADJ010000014.1, read on the forward strand.
ACTGTCGCTCATCCAGGCTCTGGGCGAGGAGACCGACGGCGCGACGGTCTCGGCGCTGTCGGAGGCGACCGATCTGGACCGCGCCGTCCTGTACCGCCTGCTCGAGACCCTCACCGACGAGGGCTTCGTCACGCGCGACCCGGAGACGCGCAAGTACCGCCTCGGCCTCGCGATGCTCGAACTCGGGGTCCGTGCCGCACAGGGGCTGGAGGTCCGGCGGCTGGCCGGACCGGCGCTGCGCTCCCTGATGGAGGACTCGGGGGAGACCGCGTGCCTCGCGGTCCGTGACCGCGAGGACCTCGTGGTCGTCGACGTGGTCGAGCCGCCTGACCGGTTCGTGCAGGTCAACTACCGGGTCGGCTTCCGCCACGAGCTCGGCGTCGCCGCCCACGGGCGGGCGCTGCTCGCGTTCCTACCCGAGGGGTCCGACGACCCGTCGCTGCAGCCGGTGCGTCAGCGCGGCATCGCGTTCACGCGCGACGAGCTCGAACAGGGCGCGTCGGGGGTCGCCGCCCCCGTCTTCGACCACACCGGCAAGGCGGTCGCCGCCGTCGGGATCGTCGCGCCGTCGTCGCGCCTCCCGGAGCCGGACACCGTGGCGCTCCGCGTCCTGCGCACGGCACGCGAGGTCAGCGAGCGGCTCGGCTGGCGCCCACGACGCTCGAGCGGGGGCGGCGGCCCACTCGGTGGTTCCAGCTAGATGCAGGAGGGTGACGACCAGGCCCTGGCCACCGTGGAGCTGCTCGGCGCGCTGACCTACGCGCAGCTCCGGGCCTTCGGCGTCACCGCCGCCGCGATCGGCCACGCTCCCGACGTGCGCACCGCCGAGCGTGTGGCGGCGTTCGCCGCCCGCGAGCACGAGGGCTACACGATGCTCCGGGAGCGCCTCGGCCAGCTCACCGACCTGCCGGAGCGCGCGATGAGCCGTCAGCGGGGACAGGCCGACGCGTTCTTCGACGACCTCCCGGTCGATGACTGGTGGTCGGCGTGCACCTTCTTCGCCATCGGCCTGCCCATGGCCGCGGACTTCGCCCGCGCGGTCGCCCCGGCGCTGGACGAGGAGACCGCCGAGCGCGTCGTGGACGCCCTGGCCGAGCGTGACGAGTTCGCGGAGTACGCCATCGCGGAGATCACCGGGGTCGACGACGAGGACGACGAGGACGGCGAGCGACGCGAGCGGACCCGCCGCCTCGCGGCGGAGATCACCGGCAGCGCGTTCACCGCCTTCCAGGGGGCGACGACCGACACCGACGCCCTCCTGGTGCTGCTGGAGCAGCTCGAGGACCGCGAGGACGACCTGCTGCGCACGACCGCCGTGTCCCTCCTGGAGCAGCACCGCCGTCGGATGCACGCGCTCGGCATCGACACGCCCGAGTAGCGCGGTCGGCCGGCGCCGCGCGGACGCGCCGCAGTCAGGTGGTCCGGATGAGCTCGACGTGGGCGTCGTCCCACGCCGTCGCGCGCTCCGGGTGGTCCGCGCGGAGGTGACACCCGCGGGACTCGGTCCGGATGGCCGCCGCGCGGACGAGCAGGCCGGCCGCGGTCACCGCGTGGATCAGCTCGAGGTGCGCCGGGTCCGACGACGGGCCGCCCAGCTCACCGGCGATCTCCGCGATCTCCGCGCCCGCCTCGGCGAGGCGACGCGCGTCCCGGACCGGTCCGCAGCCGGCCCACATCCGGGTCCGCAACCGTCGCCGCAGCGCGGCCGGATCGGCCGGTCGAGGTCCGGTCAGCTGCGGTGCGGGGGGGTCAGCGCCGGGGCGGGGGCCGGCCCGGGCGGTGATCGAGCGCGCGGCCCGCACCGCGAACACCGACGACTCGAGGAGCGAGTTGCCGGCCATCCGGTTGGCTCCGTGCACCCCGGTCGAGGCCACCTCCCCGGCGGCCCACAGGCCCGGTACCGAGGTCCGTCCCTGGTGATCGGTGCGGACCCCGCCGACCTGGTAGTGGGCGACCGGCTCGACCGGGACGGGCTCCGCCGTCAGGTCGTAGCCGTGGCGCTCGGCCCCGGCGACGGCGGTCGGGAAGCTCGCCCGGAGCTCGTCGGCCCCGATCGGGGTCGCGTCCAGCCAGGCGCCGCCCTCGGCGGCGAGCATCGCGCGCGTCACCACGTGCCGGGGGGCCAGCTCCGCGTCCGGGTGGTGCCCGCGCAGGAAGCGGTGGCCGGACGCGTCCTGGAGGGTCGCGCCAGCGCCGCGCAGGGCCTCCGTGAGCAGCGGCCGGGATCCCAGCACGTCGGCGTCGCGGGGTCGCAGCCCGGTCGGGTGGAACTGCACGAACTCGAGGTCGCGCAGCGCCGCTCCCGCCCGCCACGCCAGCGCGAGCCCGTCGCCGGTCGACGACGTGCGGTTGGTCGTGGCCGCGAAGAGGCCGCCGCACCCGCCGGAGGCGAGCAGCACCGCGGAGGCCCGGACCAGACGCAGCTCATCGTCGGCGAGCACCCAGACGCCGACGACACGGCCCTCGTCGGCAGCCAGCTCGAGGGCGGTGGCCCCGAGGCGCTCGACCCGGTCGCGTGTGGCGACCCGCAGCGCCCGCACCAGCTCGGCGCCGGTGGCGTCGGCGCGGTGGACGGAGCGCGCGACCGTCTGCCCGCCCTCGCGGGCGAGGTGGAGATGACCGTCCTCGGTCCGGTCGAGCTCGGCTCCGAGCGCGACCAGCTCCCGGACGCGCTCCGGGCCCTCGCGGGTCAGGATCGCGACGGCAGCGGGATCGTTCAGCCCGACGCCAGCGCGGATGGTGTCGGCGGCGTGGAGCCGGGGTGAGTCGTCGTCGCCGAGCGCGACCGCGACGCCACCTTGGGCCCAGGGCGAGGAACCCGATCCTCCCGGCTCGCCCTTGTCCACCACGATGGTGCGCGGCGGCGGGTGGGTGGCGCGCCCCAGCTCGACCGCCGCCGTCAGTCCGGCGACGCCCGCCCCGATGACGGCGACGTCGGCGTCGTGGACGGGGTGGCCGCCACCGGTCCGCCCGTCGACGGTCGGCTCCGTGGGGAGCACGGCGCGGGCGGGCACGTCCGCCGCGTCGCTGGTCGACATCTCAGGCCGAGCGGTCGCGCCGGGCGCGGCGCCGCTCACCGCGGGTCAGCAGCGCGAGGACCGTGACGGAGTGGGTCATGATCTCACAGAACCTCTCGGGGTCGGCGATCAGCCACGAGTCGCTGCCGTCGACCACGTCCCCGCTCCGACGTCCGCTCCGGCCGAACCCCGGCAGGGCGGGGGCGATGACGTGCGACCCGGCCGTCGAACGTCGTGCGGTGCCAGCGCAGGCGCACGTGCTCCGTCAGGCGGCCAGGGGACACGCGGACCTCCGTCGGGACGGTGGTGGATCCTCGGGAGTATAAGACGAGGCGCGGGCCCTACGATCGCGGTCGCCCCGACTGGACCGCCGGCGGGGTGACGACGGGCGAGGAGGTACGCGTGGACGGGCTCGACGCCGACCGAGCGGCGATCGCGATCCTCGGCGGGACCGGACCGCTCGGTCGTGGGCTGGCCGTCCGCTGGGCGCTGGCGGGCCGCACCGTGCACCTCGGGTCGCGCTCGGCCGACCGGGCGGGGGAGGTGGTGGACGGGCTCCGCGAACGCGTCGGGCGCGACGTCGGCCTCGTCCCGGCTGCCAACGATGACGCGGTGGCGGCGGCGGACGTGGTCGTCGTCGCGGTCCCCTACGAGGGGCAGGCCCCCACCCTGCGCGCTCTCGACGATCCGGCGACGCTGGTGCTCGACGCCGTCAACCCCCTGGGGATGAGCGACGACGGACCTCACGTCCTCGACGTGTCGGCGGGCTCGGCGTCCGAGGAGGCGCAGGAGCTGTGGCCGGAGAGCCGCGTGGTCGCTGCGTTCAAGTCGGTGCCGGCCCACCGCCTCCTCGACCTCGAGCGCCCGGTGGGATGCGACACGTTCCTGGCGGGCGACGACGAGGCGGCGGTCGGGACGGCCGCGGCGCTCGTCGGCGCGATCGGGTCGGTGCGGGCCGTGCCGTGCGGGCCGCTGCGGATGTCGCGCTACCTCGAGGCCCTCACACCGGTCATGATCGGTGTGAACCGCCGACACGGGTCCCACGCGGCGCTGCGGGTCGTCGGGCTCGACGCGGACTGATCATCGCTCAGGACGCGTCGATCTCACGCCGGACCTCACTCCGGTACGCGGCCAGGAGCCGGCGTGCCATCGGGCCCGGTCGTCCGTCGCCGAGGGTCCGTCCGTCGACCGAGGTGACCGGTACCACCTCCCGCGTCGTCGCGGTGAGCAGCACCTCCTCGGCGCCCCCGAGCTCGTCGGCGGCGACCGCCCGCTCCGCGCAGCGCAGGCGGAGCGTGTCGGCCAGCTCGAGCACCACGGCCCGGGTCACCCCGGGCAGGATCCCGACGCTCACCGGCGGGGTGACGAGCTCGCCGTCGAGCACCACGAAGACGTTCGAGTAGGAGCCCTCCCGGACCGACCCGTCCGGGTCGACGAGGAGCGCCTCGTCACCCCCGCGACGCTGCGCTTCGCGCTTCGCGAGGCTCGCCGCCAGGTACGAGACGGCCTTCACCTCGGGGAGCTCGCGGACGCGGGGCACGGTCACCGCGGCGATGCCGTCGTCGTAGACGGTCCGCGGGATGCGTAGCCCGTGCGCGGTCACGACGACGAGCGGCCCGCCGACCGGTGTGCCGGGGAACGACGACGCCGGATCGATGCGTCCGGGGGTGACCGTCAGGCGCACCGCGAGATCCCGATCGTCGGGCGTGTTCGCGACGGCGGTGGACCGCACCGCGTCGCGCAGCACCCGACGGCCCGGAAGTTCGAAGCCGAGCGTGCGTGCACCGGCGGCGGCGCGGTCGAGGTGGGCCTCGAGCCGGAAGGGATGCCCGCCGTAGGAGCGCAACGTCTCGAAGACGCCCTCACCGGAGCGGAAGCCACGGTCGAACACGGACACGCTGGCCTCAGCTGCGTCCACGAGTCCGTCGCCGATCCAGACCTGCACCGCGTCGCTCCCCGCTGCCGATGGTCGGTGAGGACCCTCCCCGCGGCGGCTCACGCCGACGAGGGGACGCTCCACTTGCGGCGGAAGGCGTGCTCCGAGAGGTCGCTCAGATCGTCCTCGACCTCGAGCTGGTAGGCCTGCGCCTCCTGCTCGTCGGTGAAGGTCTGGGCCCAGACGATCGCGCCCGTCTCCGCGACCTGGAGCTGGACGTCGTGCATGACCGCGTCGTCGTAGCCCGTCCGGGTCCGCGTCAGGACGCGGAAGATGTGACGTGCGGAGGGTCCGTCTGCGGTCACGTCGGGTCCGTCGGTAGCCGAGCGGGAGCGTCGAGCACGGACGGTGACGCTACTCGACCCGCTGTGAGGGTCGCAACGGAACGCGCTGGCCGACCGTCCCGTCGGCCGTCGGTCGCGGGGCCCCGGTTAGGCTGACCGCAGCGACGAGGACGGCCGATGCGCATCTACACGAGGACGGGCGACGCCGGCGACACCAGCCTCCTGCAGGGCGGGCGGGTCCCGAAGGATCACCCCCGGACCGAGGCCTACGGCACCGTGGACGAGGCCAACAGCGTCCTCGGTCTGGCCCGGGCCGAGCTCGAGGGCCCCTTCCACGACGCGGTCCTCGAGGTGCAGCGCGAGCTGTTCGTGCTCGGTGCGCAGCTCGCCTCCGCACCGGACAAGTGGGACCGCCTGGAGGTGGGTGTCTCCCGCGTCGACGACGACATGGTCACCGGGCTCGAGCGTCGGATCGACGACCTCATCGGGACCCATCCGCTCCCCGACGAGTTCATCGTGCCCGGCGGCGATCGGGCATCCGCGGCGCTCGACCTCGCTCGCACGGTCGTGCGTCGTGCGGAGCGGCTCGTCGTGCGCATGGTCCGCGAGGATCTGCTCCCCGACGCGACCCCGCTGCGCTACCTCAACCGCCTGTCCGACTACCTCTACGTGCTCGCACGGGCGGTCGCGCCGGACAACGTCCCGTCCCGTGAGCACGAGTGACCGCCCCGACCGTCGTCACGGACGCGACCGGGACCCGCGCCGAGCTGGCGTGTGCCCCTGCGCGCATCGTCTCCATGGTGCCGAGCATCTCGGAGACGGTGCACGCCCTCGGCGCCGCCGATCGGCTCGTCGCGGTGACCGAGTACTGCGTCTCGCCGGTCGACGGGTTCCCGGACGCCGAACGGATCCGTGGGACCAAGAACCCGGACACGGCGCGGATCATCGAGCTCGAACCGGATCTCGTCCTCGCGAACCTCGAGGAGAACCGCGAGCGTGACGTCCGACGGCTGCGGGAGGCGGGCGTCACCGTCCACGTCTCCTACCCGCGCACCGTGGACGACGCGGCGCGGACGGTGACCGACCTCGGCGAGCTCCTCGGAGCGGAGCGGGCCGCGGGGGCGATCGCCGACCGCATCCTCGACGCGCGCGACCGAGCGGCGCGCCAGCGACCCGACCCGCCGGTCCCCGTGCTCTGCCCGATCTGGCGTCGACCCTGGATGGCGCTGGGGGAGGGGTGCTACGCGGCCGACCTGCTCGCGACGTGCGGGCTGGAGGCCCGCCCGCGGACCGGTGAGCGCTACCCGCACATCGAGCCGGACGAGCTCCGTGGTGAGGTCGCCGCGGTGCTGCTGCCGAGCGAGCCGTTCCCGTTCACCGGTGAGCACCGTGCCGAGTTCGCCGGCTGGCACGTCCCGATCGAGCTGGTCGACGGGGCCCTGCTGACGTGGCACGGTCCGCGGACGCCCGAGGGACTCGCGCGGTTCAGCGACCTCGCCCTCGAGCTGTCGTGACGGGAACCGGTAGGGATCGCGACCCGGAGGACCGGCTCGGTCGGCGATCGGTTCAGTATCGGCGATCGGTTCAGTAGCTGTGCTCGTCGGCCGGGTAGACGCCGTCGGCCACCTCCGAGGC
>CAZADJ010000014.1:17761-19470 GCA_964483845.1 uncultured Actinomycetota bacterium
CGGTTCAGTAGCTGTGCTCGTCGGCCGGGTAGACGCCGTCGGCCACCTCCGAGGCGAAGGACTTCACCGCGCCGGTGATCTCGCCGCGCAGGTCGGCGTACTGCTTCACGAAGCGCGGGAGGCGTCCGCCGGTGAGCCCGAGGAGGTCGTGCCAGACGAGCACCTGGGCGTCGGTGTGCGGGCCGGCCCCGATGCCGATCGTCGGCACGTCGATCGACGAGGTCGCGCGACGCCCGACCTCGGTCGGGACGCACTCGAGCACGACGCTGAACGCCCCGGCCTCGGCGAGCGCGACGGCGTCGTCCACGATGCGGTCCGCGGCCTCGTCCTCTCGGCCCTGGACCTTGAAGCCGCCGAACTGGTTGACGGACTGCGGGGTGAGTCCGACGTGACCCATCACCGGGATGCCGGCCTCGACGAGCCGCGCGGTCGCCTCGATCGACGGGCCGCCGCCCTCGAGCTTCACGGCGTTGGCCCCGGCGTCCTTCAGGAACCGCGTCGCGCTCCGCAGCGCCTGCGCCGGACCCTCCTGGTACGACCCGAAGGGCATGTCACCGACGACGAGCGCACGCTCCGTGCCGCGGGACACCGCCCGCGTGTGGTGCAGCATCTCCTCGACGGTGACCGGAACGGTCGACTCGTGCCCGAGGACCACCATCCCGAGCGAGTCGCCGACGAGGATCACCGGGATGCCGGCCTCGTCGAGCAGGCGCGCGGAGTGGTAGTCGTAGGCGGTCAGCATCGCGAAGCGCTCGCCGCGCTCCTTCATCGCGCGCAGGTCGTGGATCGTCACCGGCGCCGAGCCGGTCGACGTCGGTGGCGCGGGCGCCTCCGACGATCCGTGCGACGGCGTGCGCCCTCCTGATGGCTGTGCGTGTGATGACACGGGATCCTCCTCGTCCTGCCGGCCCGTGAGCGGGTCCAGCGGCGTGCGTCCATGGTACGCCGCTCCGGCTCGGGGCACGATGGGCCGCGTGGACGAGGACGAGTTCGAGCGCCGCTTCGACCCCGGCCGTCGCCAGCCGGGGGACCCCTTCGACGGCCGGATCGGACGGACGCCCGACCGCTTCGCGCCCCACGACCTCATCGCGACCGTGGCGGACATGGGCGCCGCCCGCCGGGTGGTCCAGGACCTGCAGATGTCGGGGATCGACGCCTCGCAGATCAGCCTCTACGGGCCGACGGCGGACGAGGCGGCGGCGGATCCCACCGTGCGGTCGGCCGACGCGGGGTTCACGAACCTCATCCTGCGCCGGAGCGTTATCGGTGGAGCGATCGGGGCGGCCATCGGTGGGCTCGTCGGCGCCGTGGGCGCCGGGATCGTCCTCTGGGGACTCGGAGGCGACGCGCTCGGCGTGTGGATCGCTGCGATCATCGGGACCGCCGTGCTGGGGCTCGGTACCGGCGCGGCGACCGGGGCGACGAGCACGGCGCAGATGTCGCGTGCGTGGGAGCTGACCTTCCACGAGGTCGCTCCGGGGGAGGTGGGCGTCGCGGTCCACTCGGAGGACCCGGCCGAGATCGACCGGGCGGAGGCGATCCTCGTCCGCCACGAGCCGACCCAGCTGGAGCGCTTCGACCTCGGATCCGGCTGAGCGGCCGGTCGCGGACCCGTTGTGGAGCCGCCGAGGAGTCGGTGGCAGGGCGGGGTGCGTCGTGGCCGATCGGCGGACAGCGCGCGTTCTGCGCGCGTGATCGTCCGCATCGGG
>CAZADJ010000014.1:19570-24137 GCA_964483845.1 uncultured Actinomycetota bacterium
CATCACGGGCTCCGAGGGACACGACCGAGCGTGAGCGGGAGGAACGTCAGGCCGATGGAGACGAGCGAGCGCAACGAGACGGTGCCGAGCACCGTGGTCGACCAGATCGACCTCCTCGAGGAGCTCTCGCAGCTGCTCGACGCGCGTGAGGAGCTGGTCGCGCGCATCGTCGATCTCGCCGGCCGTGCGCGGCGCTGTCCGGACCTGCTGCGCATCGAGGGGATGCCGCTGGACCTCGTCCTGGCCAAGGCCCACAACCTCACCGGCGCGGAGCGCTGGATGTTGCTGACCGCCTCCCGCGTGCTCGCGGACATGCCGACCACCCGGGCCTGGTTCCAGGCCCGCCGCCTGTCGTGGTCGCAGGTGCGCGCGATCGTCTCGAAGGCCCGCCGGCTCGGCGCGGACGACCGTGCGGCGCTGGACGAGCGCATCGCGGCGACCGGCGACCGGCTGGACGCCTTCGACCCGGACCAGCTGCTCGAGGCCGTGGATCGGGTGGTCGACGAGCTCAAGGGCCGTCGCGCGGTCGAGCGCGCGGAGCGACGCGAGCAGCGCGCCAACTTCCTGCAGGTCCAGCCGCGGCTCTTCGGCGGCATCCAGCTGTACGGCGAGTACGACCCGGTCAGCGGCGCGACCATCGTCAACGCGCTCGACGCCGCGTCGGACACCCCGGCGGCGAACCGCGGGGCCGACGGCGAGCCGACCACCCGGTCACGGCAGCGCGCTGCGGGGCTGGTCGAGCTCTCGCGGACCTTCCTCGGCGGCGCCACCGCTTCGGGCGAGCCGCGTCGGGCCAAGCCCCAGCTGATCGTCCACGTCCCGCTGAAGGACGTGACGACCACCGCGGCGGGCCAGGTCGAGCTCAACCTCGCCGGTGCCGGCCTGCCGACGGTGACCGCCCGCACCCTCGAGGCGCTGAACACCGACGCGGACCTGCGCGCGGTGATCTTCGACGGCGCCCGTCCGCTGGCGGTCTCCGACAAGGTCTGCGCCTCACGGATCCCGACGAAGACGAGGATCGCGGTGCGTGCCCGCGATCGCGGCGACCGCTGGCCGGCATCCAGAGCCCCGATCGGCCACTGCGACATCGATCACTACCGCGAGCCCCAGCGCGACGGCGGTGGTCACGACCCCGACGGGCTGATCGCGCTGTCCCGGGAGCCGCACAGGATCCGCGACCACCACAGCTGGGAGGTCACCGTCGACCACGACACCGGGATCGTGACCTTCACCCGCGGCCACCGCACGTGGCGGAGCATCCCGTGGGGGACCCCGTTGTCACGACCCTCGCCCCCACGCGGCGACGACTGGCCGAGCGCCGGTCGCGACCCGCCGTCGCCGAGCTGATACGGCGGGGACCACAGGGAACGTGCTGTCGACGGAAGGAGACGACGAGGAACCACACCGAGGATCGCATCCTCCGGGGCGACCTGCGCACACCTCCACGTGCCGCAGGTCGCCCACTCACGCCTGTGTAGGGATCCCTGCGCGACCTGTACCGGCCCCTACCGCGGATCAGTGGCGCCAAGCGTTGGTGATCGGCATCCGGCGGTCCTCACCGAAGGAGCGCTCGCTGATCTTCACGCCGGGTGCGGCCTGCCGGCGCTTGAACTCCGCCGCGTCCACCATCCGCATCACCTCGCGGACGGTCTCCTCCTCGTGTCCCGACGCGACGATCTCGTCGACGCCGCGCACCTCCTCGACGTACTGGCGCAGGATGTCGTCGAGCACCTCGTAGGGCGGCAGGCGGTCCTCGTCCTCCTGGCCCGGTGCGAGCTCCGCACTCGGTGGGCGCTGGATGACCGACTCCGGGATGGCCGGCCCCCGGCGGTTGCGGTGGCGTGCGAGCTCGTACACGAGCTGCTTCTCGACGTCGAGTAGCGGGGCGAACCCGCCGGCCATGTCCCCGTACAGGGTCGCGAAGCCCACCGCCGACTCGGACTTGTTACCCGTGGCCAGCACCAGGTGACCGAGCTTGTTCGACAGCGCCATCAGCAGCGTGCCGCGGATACGCGCCTGGATGTTCTCCTCGGTCACATCGCGCTCGCGGCCGGCGAAGGTCTCCTCGAGCACGTCGTCGAAGCCCTCCATCAACGGCTCGATCGGGATCGTCAGGAGCTCGGTGCCGAGGTTCGTGGACAGCTCCTGCGCACCGGAGAGCGACTCGTCCGCGGTGAACGGTGACGGCATGAACACGCCGAGGACGTTGTCCGCGCCGAGCGCGTCGGCGGCGATCGCCGCCGTTACGGACGAGTCGATCCCGCCCGAGAGGCCGAGCACGGCGCGCTCGAAGCCGTTCTTCGCGCAGTAGTCGCGGGTGCCGAGCACGAGCGCCTCCCAGACCTCCGCGACCGGGTCCAGCCGCGGCGGGTCCTCGCGGTCCGGCAGGGGTGGCCGCTCTCCGCTCGTGTCCGGCAGGGCGGCCGTTCCCACCGGGGCGTCGTCGGCGGGGTCCACCTCGAGGTCCACGACGACGAGGTCCTCCGCGAACTGCGCTCCGCGGGCCACGATCGCCCCGTCGGGTCCGGCGATCATCGAGTCACCGTCGAAGACGAGGCTGTCCTGTCCGCCGACGGCGTTCACGTAGGCGACCCACAGCCCCGATCCCACCGCGTGTCGGCGCACCCAGCGCTCCCGCTCCGTCCGTTTGTCCCGGTGGTAGGGGGAGGCGTTGATGTTGACGATCACCGTGGCACCGGCCCCCACAGCGTCGCGGAGCGGACCGGTCTCGGCCCAGAGGTCCTCGCAGACGGTGATCCCGACGGGGACGCCGGCGATGCCGACCACGAGCGGGTCGCGCCCCGGGGTGAACCACCGCGCCTCGTCGAAGACGCCGTACGTGGGCAGGCGGCCCTTGTGGTAGGCACCGACGATCCGTCCGTCGCCGAGCACCGCGGCGGCGTTGCGCAGATCGTCCCGAGCCGGGATCGACACGTCCCAGTCGCCGGCGGCCGCCTCGCTGTCGATCTGGTCGACGAACCCGACCACCGCCGCGCAGCCAGCGGGTCCGCCCACGGCCAGGTCGTCCAGGGCGCGCCGGTTGGCGGCGACCACCTCGGGGTCGACGATCAGGTCGCCCGGCGGGTAGCCGGTCAGCACGAGCTCCGGGAGGCAGACGAGGTCGGCGCCGAGCTCGTCAGCGCGCCGCCAGGCCGCGAGGACCCGGTCGGCGTTGCCGTCGACGTCACCGACGTGCGGGTTCACCTGTGCGAGCGCGAGTCGCATCGGTCACCTCCGTCGCGGTCACCGGGCAGGCGGCCGCGCACCGTCCGGGGGGCGCTGCGGACACGGTAGGTCGCGGTGACGGGCGCAGTTCACACAGCTGCAACCTGACGGGCGCTGCTGTTACACCGCTGGAACATCGGTGGAACCCGCGGGGAACGGCCGCTCCGTAGCGTCCACGACGCAGGCTAGAGCCTGGGTCACGGCGATCGACAGGGAGCGTGTGTGACCGACCGGTCGGTCCCGCAGGGGCGTGATCGGCACGAACCCCCACCACCGTTCATGAAGGAGCCGAGATGCGGAGAGTCGGACGGGCGATCCCGTTCACCCTCGTCCTCCTGGTGGCGCTCGCCGTCCCGGCGCGCGCCCAGGAGCTGACCCTCGAGGGCCTCGAACTGGACCTACTGATCATCTACCTGATGGTCGCGACGGTGCTCGTGTTCATCATGCACGCTGGCTTCGCGATGCTCGAGGCCGGGTTCACGCGCAGCAAGAACGCGGCGAACATCATCGGGAAGAACCTCATGACCATCGCGACGGGGATCCTCGCGTACTACGCGATCGGCTGGGGCCTGATGTACGGCTCGCAGGTCGCGTCGCTGGTCGGCACCGACCACTTCTTCCTCCTCGGGGGCTCCTACGAGCCGGACGCCGTCCTCGAGATCGACTTCGCGTTCCAGGCGATGTTCGCCGCGACCGCGGCGACCATCGTCTCCGGGGCGGTCGCCGAGCGCATGAGGTTCGGGGCCTACGTCGTGACCGCCCTGGCGATGACGGCCCTGATCTACCCGGTCGTCGGCGCCTGGACCTGGGGCGGGGGCTGGATCGACCAGCTCGGGTTCGTCGACTTCGCCGGCTCGACGATCGTGCACGTGACCGGGGCGGTCGCCGGGTTCGTCGGCGCGGTGTTCCTCGGGGCGCGCATCGGCAAGTTCGGGCGGGACGGGGAGCCCCGGGCGATCCCGGGACATTCGATGCCGCTCGGCGCGCTCGGCGTGCTGCTGCTGTTCTTCGGCTGGTTCGGGTTCAACGGCGGGTCGGTGCTCGAGATGGACGGTGCCGCGATCGCCGCGGTGCTCGTCACCACCGCACTGGCCGGGGCCGCCGGCGGCGTCGCCGCGGCGCTCTACACCCGGGTGACCAGCGGGGTGTGGGACGTGTCGATGATCGGCAACGGCATCCTCGCCGGTCTCGTGGGCATCACCGCCGGCGCGGACGTCGTCAGCAACGTCGGCGCCGTCGGGGTGGGGCTCCTCGCCGGTGTGGTCGTCGTCCTCTCGGTCGCGTTCATCGACACGATCCGCGTGGACGACCCGGTGGGCGCCGTCAGCGTCCACGGCACGTG
>CAZADJ010000015.1:0-11062 GCA_964483845.1 uncultured Actinomycetota bacterium
GAGTCGCTCATGTCCTCATCCCTTCCACGTTCAGTTCAGGCCGGTCAGATCACGGAAGCGCGCGGCGAGCTCGTGGCCGTCCACACCGTCCTCGGCGACGACCAGGACGGTGTCGTCGCCGGCGACCGTCGCGACGACCCCCGGCAGCTCGGACAGGTCGATCGCGCTCGCAACGGGTCCGGCGCCCGCCGGTGGGGTGCGCAGCACCGCGAGGTTCCCGCTGGCGTCCACCGACACGACGAAGCGGCGCACCACGTCACCCAGGCGGTCCCGGGCGGCGGCCGGCCCCGGGTCCGAGGACAGTCGGTACACGGGGACGCCCTCCGGACCCCGGACCTTCACCGCCCCCAGCTCACCGAGATCCCGCGAGATGGTCGCCTGCGCCGTCTCGATGCCCTGCTCGGCGAGCGCCCGCCGGACCTCCTCCTGCGACGTCAGATCGTTCTCCGCGATCAGGGCCGCCAGCAGCCGCTGCCGCTCCTCCTTCACCAGGTTGCGCGCGCTCACGAGCGCTCCCCCAGCAGCCGCATGAGCAGCGCCTTCTGCGTGTGCAACCGGTTCTCCGCCTGGTCGAACACCCGCGACGCGGGTCCGTCGATCACCGCCTCGGCCACCTCCTCGCCGCGGTGCGCCGGCAGGCAGTGCAGGAAGATGGCGTCGGCGGCGGCGCCAGCCATCAGCCCGGCGTCCACGCGGTAGGGCTCGAAACGGGCCCGGCGCACCTCGGCCTCGTCCTCCTGGCCCATCGACGCCCAGACGTCGGTGTAGACGGCGTCGGCCCCGGCCACCGCCTCCTGCGGATCCTCCGTGACGAGCACGTCGCCACCGAGCTCGCGCGCCCGCTCGACGTAGCCGGGGTCCGGCTCGTGACCGGTGGGGTGGGCGATCCGGACGGTGACGCCGCTCAGCGCTCCGGCCAGCAGCAGCGAGTGAGCCACGTTGTTCCCGTCACCGACGTAGGCGAGCGTCGCCCCCTCCAGTCGTCCGAGCTCCGCGCGCAGGGTCTGGAGGTCGGCGAGTGCCTGACACGGGTGCTCCTCGTCGGTGAGGGCGTTCACGACCGGGACGGTCGCGCTGGCGGCGAGCTCGTCGAGCCGTCGCTGCCCGAAGGTGCGCACCACGACGGCGTGGACGTAGCGCGACAGCACCGCGCCGGTGTCGGCGACGGTCTCCCCGCGTCCCAGCTGGAGCTCGGCCGCGGACAGCGGCAGCGGGTGGCCACCGAGCTCGGCGACGGCGACCTGGAAGGACACCCGCGTCCGCGTGGACGGCTTCTCGAACACCATCGCGACGGTCCGGCCCGCCAGGTCGCTGCGGCCACCGTGCCCGTCGTGGCGCTCGCGGCGGAGCCGGTCGGCGAGGTCCAGCAGCGACGCGAGACCGTCGCGGTCGAGGTCGGTGACCGACAGGTAGTGCCTCACGTCGGCTCCGTCCCGCCGAGCTTCGTCTCGAGCCGGGCGAGCAGGTGGCCGGGGTCGAACGGCTTCTCGATGACGTCGTCGGGGTCCAGGAGCTGGCGACACCGGCGGGCGCCCTCGGTCGAGCCGGTGATGATCACCACCGGCACGGGCAGCGCGCCACCGCCCTCCTCGCGCAGCTGCTCGAGCACCCGCAGCCCGTCGACGTCGGGCATCATGATGTCCACCACGGCGACGTCCGGGCGCTCGGTCCGCAGCTTCAGCAGCCCGGCCAGCCCGTCCCCGGCGACCCGGACCGCGAAGCCCTCGTCCTCCAGGTACGTCCGCAGGAAGTCGGTCACCGCGGCGTCGTCCTCGATCACGAGGACCGTGGCTCGTGCGCTCATCGTGCTCCCCCGACCCGCGTCATGGTCCGTCTCCGCTCGCAGCGTGGTCGCTCCCGACGGCGGTCAGCGCCTCCGTCAGCGCCGCCACCGCCAGGTCGATCTCGTCGTCGGTGACCGTCAGCGGCGGGGCGAGGCGGATCAGGTCGGCGCCGACCGCGTTCACGATCACGAAGCGCTCCCGGCACGCGGCCTCGACCTCGCTGGCCACCGGCGTGTCGAGCTCCAGCGCCACCAGCAGCCCCCGCCCGCGCACGCCGGCAGCGTACGGGACCTGCCCGACGAGGTCGGCGAGCGCGGCCGACAGACGCGCCCCCGCCACGCCGGCACGAACCACCAGCTCCTCACGCACCATCGTGTCGATCACCGCGACGGCGGCCGCGCAGGCCACCGGGTTCCCGCCGAACGTCGAGGCGTGGTCGCCGGGCGAGAACGTCTCGGCCGCCGCCCCGTGAGCCACCAGCGCGCCGATCGGCAGGCCGTTGGCGAGCGCCTTCGCCAGGGTGATCGCGTCCGGCGCAACGGGAGCGCCCTGCCAGGCGAACCACTCACCGGTCCGCCCCATGCCGGTCTGCACCTCGTCGACGATCAGCAGCGCGCCGTGGCGGTCGCAGGCACCTCGGGCGGCCAGCAGCACCTCGGCGGGGACCGGTCGTACGCCGCCCTCGCCCTGGACCACCTCGAGCAGCACGGCGCAGGTCTCGTCGGAGACCGCCGCGGTGAGCGCATCGGGATCGTCGTGGGCGACGTGGTCGACGAACCCGGCGAGCGGCGCGAACGGCGCGTGCTTCGCGACCTGTCCGGTCGCCTCGAGCGTCGCCAGCGTCCGGCCGTGGAACGAACCCTCGAGCGCGACGACCCGGTGTTTCGCCGGATCCTGCGCCAGCCCGTGGCGACGGGCCAGCTTGATCGCGGCCTCGTTCGCCTCCGCGCCGCTGTTGCACAGGAAGCTGCGGGCGTCGTCCCAGCCGGTGAGCGCCGCCAGGCGCTCGGCGAGCGCGACCGCGGGCGGCGTGACGAAGAGGTTCGACGTGTGCGTCAGCGTCGCCGCCTGCCGGGCCACCGCCTCGGCGACGGCCGGGTGCGCGTGACCCAGGCTGGTCACCGCGAGCCCCGACAGGAAGTCCAGGTACGCGCGCCCGTCGGCGTCGAAGAGCGCCGCGCCCTCGCCGCGCACGAACGCGATCGGCGGCAGCCGGTAGGTGGGCATCATCCGCTCCGCCCACCGGCCGGACAGGTCCTCCAGGGGGATGGGATCGCTCACCGGCCCGTCCCCGCTGCGGTCACCATCGTGCCGACGCCCTCGTCGGTGAAGATCTCCAACAGGACGGCGTGCAGGACCCGTCCGTCGAGGATGTGGGCCTGCGGCACACCCTGCTCCAGCGCCGACACGATGGACGACACCTTCGGGCGCATCCCGGCGTGGAGCGCATCTCCCTCCAGCATGACGCTGAGGTGCGTGCTGGGCACCTCGCTGAGCAGCGAGCCCTCGTCGCCGAGGTCGCGGTACAGCCCCGGGACGTCGGTCAGGTAGACGAGCTTCGCCGCACGGAGCGCGGCGGCGATCGCGCCGGCCGCGATGTCCGCGTTCACGTTGCGGTCGTCGCCGGCCGCGTCGCGACCGACGGTCGCGACCACCGGGACGAACCCGTCGTCCAGGATGCGCTCGAGGACGATCGCGTCGACGGTGTCGATCTCGCCGACCCGGCCCAGGTCCTCCCCGTCCGGCCCGACCGCGGCGGTCACCGTGAGCAGGCTCGCGTCCGTTCCGGCCACCCCGATCGCCGGCGCGCCGGCCTCCGCGATCAGGCCGACGAGCTCGGGGTTGACGCGGCCGAGCAGCACCATGCGCACGACCTCCATGGTCTCCTCGTCGGTGATGCGCAGCCCGTCCACGAACCGCGGCTCCAGCCCGAAGCGCCGTGACACCTCGTCGATCTGCGGACCGCCGCCGTGGACGACGACCGGTCGGAGACCCACGAAGTGGAGCAGCGCGACGTCGGCGGCGAACGACCGCTTCAGCTCCTCGTCGACCATGGCGTTCCCCCCGTACTTCACCACCACGGTCGCACCGTGGAAGCGGGTGATCCACGGCAGCGCCTCGCGCAGCACGCTGGCCTTCTGCTGCGCGGCGCTGGCGCGCTCGTCCGCTGGCGAGACGGGGCTCATCGGTCCCTCAGGTGGTGTAGTAGGCGTTCTCGGCGACGTACTCGGGCGTCAGGTCGGCGGTGAGCATGCTCGCCTCGGCGTCGCCGAGTCCGACGTCGACGACGAACTCGACCTGCGGCTTGGCCAGCGCCGCCGCGGCCTGCCCGCGGTCGAAGGCGGTCGCGACGCCGAAGCGGCAGACCGCGACCGCGTCCTGGCCGCGTCCGGCGGGCGCGATGCTGACCGAGACCCGGGCGGGCTCGAGCTCGACGTCGGTGGCGCCCATCGCCGCGAGGATCCGTCCCCAGTTCGGGTCGGCCCCGTGCAGCGCCGCGCGGAACAGCACCGACGAGCAGATCGCCCGCGCGAGCGTCACGGCGTCCTCCTCGCGGCGCGCCCCGGTCACGCGCACCTCGGCGACCTTGGTCGTCCCCTCACCGTCGGCGACGATCGCGCGGGCGAGGTCACCGCAGACCGTCTCCAGGGCGGCACCGATCGACTCCAGGCGTGGTGGTGTGCTCGCGCGCCCGTTCGCCAGCGCGATCACCGTGTCGTTCGTGGAGCCGCAGGCGTCCACGCTGATGCGGTTGAAGGTGCGGGCGACCGCTCGTCGCAGCAGGGACCGCAGCACGGTGGACTGCAGGGGCGCATCGGTGGTGATCACGGCGATCATCGTCGCCATCGCAGGCTCGATCATCCCCGCGCCCTTGGCCATGCCGCCGACGGTGCACGACCCGTCCGTGTCCTCCACGCGGACGGCGACCTCCTTCGGGGCGCTGTCGGTGGTGACGATCGCCTGCGCGGCGCGCGGCCCGCCGTCCGGCGAGAGATCGCCCGCCGCCGCCGCGATCCCCGCGATGACCGGATCGGTGTCCAGCGGGACCCCGATGATCCCGGTGGAGCAGACGAGCACCTCGCCCGCTGCGGTCCCGAGCGCATCGGCGGTGGCCTGCGCCATCGCCTCGGCGTCGCGCTCCCCGCGCTCGCCGGTGCAGGCGTTCGCGTTGCCGCTGTTCACGACCACGG
This sequence comes from uncultured Actinomycetota bacterium, assembly GCA_964483845.1. Classification (GTDB taxonomy): domain Bacteria; phylum Actinomycetota; class Nitriliruptoria; order Nitriliruptorales; family JAHWKO01; genus CAZADJ01. The sequence goes on from CAZADJ010000015.1 coordinate 4,976, forward strand.
CCCGAGCGCTCCCATCGGCGGCGTTCCGCGCGGTGACCTCGCAGGGGGCGGCGCGGAAACGGTTCGTCGTCAGCGTGACGGCCGCCGCGGCGGCGCTCTCGGAGACCACGAGGGCCAGGTCCGGGCGACCGGACGGCTTCAGACCGGCGGCGATCCCCGCCGCGCGGAACCCCTCGGCGGCGGTCACCCCACCGCTCACCTCGGTCAGGCCGGCACGTCCGTCGGAGCCGAAGGTCACGGGTAGACCCCGACCGCCGTGAGGCCGAGCGTCTCGTCCAGGCCGAGCATCAGGTTCGCGTTCTGCAGTGCCTGTCCGGCGGCGCCCTTCCCGAGGTTGTCGATGGCGGCGCAGACGGTCACGCGCGAGGTGCGCTCGTCGTGGACCCAGCCGATCTGACACCCGTTCGAGCCCGCCACCGCCTTGACGTGGGGGAAGGCGCCCTCGGGCAGGACGCGGACGAACGGTTCGTCCTCGTAGGCGGAGCGCAGGGCGGCGCTCAGCGTCCGCCCGTCGGCGGTGACCGACGCGTAGCAGGTCGCGAGCAACCCCCGCGCAACGGGCAGGAGGTGCGGCGTGAAGGTGATCTTCGGCGCCTCGGGCGGGGCGTGCGGACCACGGTCGAGCGCGGCGAACCAGTGCTCGATCTCGCCGGTGTGGCGGTGCGTCGGGGCGCCGTAGGCGGAGAGGTCGCCGGCGGCCGCGCTGTGGTGCAGGTGGTCGGCGAGCCCGCGGCCGGCCCCGGAGGTCCCCGACTTCGCGTCCACCACGACGGTGGCGGGGTCGACGTGCGCCGCGATCGGCAGGAGGCCGAGCAGCGCGGCGGTCGGGTAGCAGCCCGGGTTCGCGACGTAGGCGCTGGCCGCGACCGCCTCGCGGTTCCACTCGGTCAGCCCGTAGGTGGCGGGGGCGGCGTCGGGGTGTGGGTGCTCCTGCCCGTACCAGCGCGCGAACGGCTCGGCGGGCAACCGGTAGGCCCCGGAGAGGTCGACGACCGGTACCCCGGCGTCGTGCAGGTCGCCTCCGAGCTCCAGCGCGACCGCGTGCGGCGTCGCGAGGAAGACGAGGTCGAGGCTGGTGAGCTGGTCGATCTCGACCGCGGTGAAAGCCGCGTCCGTGCCGAGGTTCGGGTACAGGTCCCGCACGGGTGTCCCCGCCTGACTGCCTGCGGCCAGGACCGCGATCTCGATCGCCGGGTGGGCGTCCAGCAGGCGGGCGAGCTCGGCGCCTCCGTACCCGGACGCGCCGACGATCCCCACCCGGTGTGCCACCTCGTGCCTCCCGCGTCGCGAGCGTTGCGGATACTTATACAGCTATATTCATACGCTTGCAAACGCCCGGGTGGAGGTCCTCAGCGGTCCGGCGGGGGCTCCGGCGACCGCCGGAGCCGCTTCTTCTCGGCACGACGCCGCTTGGCCTCGAGGCGCCGTTCCTTCGCCGCGCGCGACGGTCTCGTCGCCTTGCGCCGCTTGCGTGGCCGCAGCGCCTCGCGCAGGAGGTTGCGGAACCGGCCGACCGCCGCCCGTCGGTTCTGGGACTGGCTGCGGTGCTCGGAGGCGTGCAGGATCAGGACCCCGTCCTGGGTGATGCGGTTGCCGAGGTGGTCGTGGATGCGCCGCTTCTGGTCGTCGTCGAGCGCCGACGACGAATCGACGTCGAAGCGCAGCTCGACCTTCGTCGCCGAGGTGTTGACGTGCTGCCCACCGGGTCCGCCGGAGCGCGCGAAGTTGAGCTCGATCTCCGACTCGGGGATCGAGACGCTCCCGGTGATACGCACGTCAGCCACAGATCCAGCGTAACGGCGATCAGCGCCGGAGCGTCCCTCCGATCGCCGCCACCGCAGCCTCCACGCCCTCGATCGCCGCGTCCGCGTCCGCGTCGGTGAGCTGGCGCTCCGGGTCGTGCAGCCGCAGCGTGAACGCGAGGCTCCGCCGGCCCTCGCCCACCTGCTCCCCGCGGTACTCGTCGAACCACCGCAGACGGTCCAGGACCGCGCCGGCGCCCTCGCGGACCGCGGCCTCGACCACCGCGTGGGGGACGTCCTCGTCGATCACGACCGCGACGTCGACCGAGGTCGCCGGGTGCCGCGCCATCCGCCCGGCCCGCGCGACCGGTAGATCCCCCTCCTCCAGGTGCGCCCAGAGGGGCTCGAGCAGCACCTCGCCGACGACCGTGTCCTCCGGCAGGTCGCGGCGCTCGGCCTCGCGCGGGTGGAGCTGCCCGACGATGCCGACGCCCGTCCCCGACCAGGCCAGCAGCGCGGTCCGGCCGGGGTGGAGCACGGGGTGGGTCGCCGGACGTGGATCCAGCTCGATGCGGCCGTCCTCCCGGGGGATGCGCGCGACCACCTCCCCGACCGTGGCGAGGAGATCGGGCACGGACCAGCGGCGCTGCCGATCGAGCCAGCGCTCGCCCTGGTGGAACCCGTACGCGACGAGTCCCAGCGTCCGCGGCTGGGCCGGCAGCGGCTCGCCGTCCGGCCCGTGCCAGCCGTCGACCCCGAGGTCGCCGAGCCGTCCGGCCAGCACCCCGTCGTGGGCCCGGAAGATCCGCCCGATCTCCGCGAGCGCCAGCCCGTCCCGCCCCTGCCCGACGTTGCGACGCGCCGCGGCCAGCAGGCCCTCGGCCAGGGAGGGACGCATCGTGCCCGTGTCCTTCGCCAGCGGGTTCTCCAGCGGGACACGCTCCCGCTCCCCCTCCCCCGGCAGGAGCAGCATCAGCGCGTCCGGTGCGACGAACGGGCTCGTCTGCGCCTCGTGGAAGCCACCCGCGAGGACCGCGGCGCGCACGTCCCGCTCGACGCGCTGCCGTGGACTCAAGCCCCCGCGGAGCGCGACCGGCGGCAGTTCCGCGGGGATGCGCTCGTACCCGTGGAGCCGCGCCACCTCCTCCGCGAGGTCGGCGGGGCGCTGCAGGTCGCGGCGCCACGAGGGTGGGGCCGCCCGGAGCTCGTCCGGCCCACCGCTGACATCGACGTGAGCGCGCCGCAGCAGGCCGGCCTGCGTCTCGCCGTCCAGATCCGGGAGGCCGAGGAACCGGGCGCACCAGGCCGTGTCGAGCGTGATCGTGGGCCGCTCGCGCTCCCCCGGCCCGCTGACCGCCGCGCCCGCGTCGCCGCCGCCGGCGTGCTCGGCCAGCAGCTGCACCGCCCGGGCCGCCGCCGCGACGCAGCCCTCCGGGTCCACGCCCCGCTCGAATCGCATGCTCGCCTCCGAGACGAGGCCCAGCCGCCGAGACGTACGTCGCACCGCCGTCGGGGCGAACGCCGCCGACTCCAGCAGGATCCGGGCCGTCCCCGCCTCGACCTCGGTCTCCTCGCCGCCCATGACCCCGGCGAGCGCGACCGCCCGCTCGGCGTCGGCGATCACGAGGTCGCTCCCCTCGAGGTGCCGGTCCCGCCCGTCGAGGGTGCGCAGGGGCTCACCGTCGCTCGCCCACCGCACGGCGATCTCCGGGCCGGCCAACCGGTCGAGGTCGAAGGCGTGGAGCGGCTGGCCGCGCTCGAGCATGACGTAGTTGGTGATGTCGACGAGGTTGCCGAGCGAGCGCACCCCGCACGCCTCGAGACGCCGCCTCATCCACCACGGTGCGTCGCCGACCGTGAGCCCCTCCACGACCCAGCCCACGTAGCGGCTGCACCCCTCAGCGGCCTCGATCGCGACCGGCACCGGGCCCGGATCCACCCCACCGCCCGTCCGGGCGCGCTCCGGCGGGTCCAGCGGACCGACGTCGACACCGAGGATCGCGGCCAGATCACGGGCGACACCGAACACCGACTGCAGATCGCCCCGGTCGGCGGGCACGGCCACGTCCAGGACCGGCTCGCCGATCGGCAGCACCTCGTGGATGTCCACGCCGGCCTCGGTCGCACCCCCGCTCGCGTGGCGGGCACCGTCCAGGACCATGATCCCGGAGTGATCGGCGGCGACCTGCAGCTCCATCGGCGAGCAGAGCATCCCGTCCGAGACCACCCCCCGCATCTCGCGGCGGCCGATCTCGATCACGTTCCCCGGGTCGCCGGTCGGGTCCGGCAGCACCGCGCCCGGCGCCGCGTAGGGCACCAGGTCGCCGGCCGCGATGTTGCGCGCTCCGGCGCAGACGGTCCGCTCCCCGTCGCCGTCGTCGATGCGCACGACGACGAGCTTGTCGGCGTCGGGGTGCTCGTCGACCGCCAGCACGCGGGCGACGCGGACACCGGACACCGCCGCACCTGGTCGCCGCACCTCCTCGATCTCGAGGCCGTTGCGGCCCATCACCTCCAGGAGCTCGTCCAGCTCGGCGTCGACGGCGACGTACTCCGTCAGCCACGAGTAGGGGACGCGCATGTCAGACGTCACTCATGTAGCGGCAGCCGAGCGGGAGGCCGGAGGGTGAGACCTGGGTCACCGGAGACGATGGCCGTGGGCGGGTGCGCTGATGGCGGTAGTGAGCCATATCAGAACCGTTCGAGGAAGCGGGCGTCGTTCTCGTACAGCTCGCGGATGTCCCCGATCCCGTGGCGCAGCATCGCGACGCGCTCGATGCCGACCCCGAAGGCGAAGCCCGACACCGCCGCGGGATCGTGGCCGCAGGCCGTCAGGACGTTCGGGTCGACCATCCCCGCGCCGAGGATCTCGATCCACCCGGTGCCGGAGCAGACCCGGCACCGCACGCCGTCGCCGGCGCAGAAGCCGCAGGAGACGTCGACCTCCGCGGAGGGCTCGGTGAAGGGGAAGAAGGACGGGCGCAGACGCACCTCGCGGTCCGCCCCGAACACGGCGCGGGCCATCTCCAGCAGCGTGCCGCGCAGGTGCGCCATGGTCAGGCCCTCGGCGACAGCGAGGCCCTCGACCTGCTGGAAGACCGGTGAGTGCGTCGCGTCGGGCGCGTCGTTGCGGTAGCAGCGGCCGGGGACCACGACCGCGATCGGCGGCGGCTCGGTGAGCATGACCCGTGCCTGGACCGGTGAGGTGTGGGGGCGCAGGAGCACGCCGGCGGCCTGATCGACGTAGATCGTGTCCATCTCCAGGCGGGCCGGGTGATCCGGGGGGATGTTCAGGAGGTCGAAGGCGTAGGTCGCCGCCTCCACCTCGGGTCCCTCCGCGATGCGGTAGCCGAGCCCGACGAACGCGTCGACGATCTCCTGCTCCACCTGGGTCAGGAGGTGCGGGCGGCCGGGCGGCAGGCGTCGCGGCGGTGCGGTGAGGTCGAGGCGCTCTGACTCCAGCCGGGTCTCGAGCGCGGCGCGTTCGAGCGCCTCCCGGCGCTCGTCGAGCCGCTCCTCGAACCGGTCCTTGAAGCGGTTGACGGCGGCGCCGATCTCGCGTCGCCGCTCCGCCTCGAGGGAACCGAGCTGGCGCTGGATCGCGGACAGATCGCTCTTGCGGCCGAGGTGCGCCACCCGGACCTCCTCGAGGTCGTCGAGGTCGTCGGCGTCCTCGAGCGCCGCGAGCGCGTCCTCGGCGATCGCCTCGACCGCCGCGACGGTCGCGGTCACGTCGGTTGCTCCCTCGCTCACGGTGCCCTCCGGTCGGCTCGCGAGACTACCCGCCGTCCGCCCCGGCCCCGAGCCCGCGCCACCTCGGTCCCGCCACCTCCACGTCCAGCCATCCGGGTACGGCTGACCTCGCACATCGCAGAGGTCGCGGGTACCCGGATGCGACGCGCGGTCCTGCGCGCGCCTCGAGCCGCACCGGGCGGGTCAGGACGCGGTGAGATCGGGCTCGCCGGCCGGGAGCGTCACGGTGAAGGCCGCGCCGTCGCCGGGCGTCGACGCGACGCTCACCCGTCCGCCGTGGGCCTCGACGAGCCCCTTGGTGATGTAGAGGCCGAGCCCCGTCCCCGCCCGCCGGTCCCCGCGGCCCCGGGCGAACTTCTCGAAGATCTGCAGCTGCTGCTCCTCGGGGATCCCCGGACCGTCGTCGCTCACGGTGACGAGCACCTCGCCGTTCGTCGCGCTCACCTCGAGCCGGATCGGGCTGTCCGGCGCGTGGCGGAGCGCGTTCTCGACGAGGTTGGTGAGCACCTGCTCGATCTTGTCCGGGTCCGCGTACGCCGGCGGGACGTCGTCGTCGACGCCGACATCGATCTCCGGCGCATCCTCGATGTGT
>CAZADJ010000015.1:11162-24135 GCA_964483845.1 uncultured Actinomycetota bacterium
CGGCGGGACGTCGTCGTCGACGCCGACATCGATCTCCGGCGCATCCTCGATGTGTGCGAAGCGGTCAGCAATCCCGGCCACCAGCCGGTCGATCTCGACCATGCGCCGATCGAGCCGCACCCGCCCCGCATCGATGCGCGAGACGTCCAGCAGCTCCGTGAGGAGGCGCGTCACCCGGTCGGCGTCGGCGTCGATGGTCTCGAGCATCTGGTGCTTCTGCTCGTCGGAGAAGCGGTCCCACTTCTTCAGCAGCGTGCGCGTGAACCCCTTGACGCTCGCGAGCGGCGCACGGATCTCGTGGGACACGGTCGCGACGAGGTCGCTGCGCAGCGCGTCGAGCCGCTCCCGACGCCCGGCGTGGCGGAACGTCAGCACCGCTCCCCCGTCGGGGTCCAGCCGACCCGCGACGCTGACCGCCCGGGTCCTTCCGTCGGGCAGGTGCGCGGTGAGCACGTGCTCCGCGAGACGGTCGGCGACCGGGTTCGCACGCGCGACCATTGCATCGCCCAGCGAGGTGCCGCTGTCGTCGCGCACATCGAGCACCTCGGTGAGCGGCGCCCCAACGGCCCGGGGTTCCAACCCGAGCAGGCTCTCGGCGCGCTCGTTCATGTGCTCGAGCGTCCCGTCAGCACCGATCACGACCACAGCTTCAGGGAGCAGGTCGATGAACGCCGGCCGGCCCTCCCCCCGCAGCTGATGCCCGGGCGACCACCGTGACCGCCTGTCCGCGCGGGGGTCGGAGCTGCGGCGTCGTACACCATGGTGTGCACTCACCACCGGTCTCCCCTCGGAGCGAACCTTCGCGTGTGGCATCCTCATCTCCTGTAGTCGGCGGCCCGCGGCGCGACCTTGAGCCCTCCGCCCCCGGTCGGATGGTCGCCGAGCGCACTGCCGCGCGGGGCGTCCCCTGCGCGGCCCCCCGAGCACGACCGGCTCCGCGACGACCTGGGCGTGAGGTCCGCAGTCAAGCAGGCGTCTCAGCTGCCGCCGCGTAGGCGACGACCGCGACCGCGGCGGCGAGGTTCAGCGAGTCCACCGGCCCGTACAGCGGGATCGAGGCGCGCACGTCGCAGGAACCGAGCGCCTCGTCGGACAGCCCGTGGGCCTCGTTGCCGAAGAGCAGCGCGACCGGCGGGACGAGCACGCGGTGCGCCGTCGCACGGACCTCCCCGGCGACGTCCAGGGCGACGGTCCGCTGGCCGGCCGCCGCGCAGGCCCGGAGCACCTCCTCGACCGTCACAGCGACGACCAGCGGCAGCGTCGCCACCGTCCCCGCGGAGGCGCGCACGGCCTTGGGGTTCCACGGGTCGACCGACCCGGAGGTGAGCACCACCCCGGCCGCCCCCGAGGCCGTCGCGGTGCGCACGACGGTCCCGGCGTTGCCGGGGTCCGAGACCCCGTCGAGCACGATGAGGTGCCCGGCGCCGACCACGCCGTCCAGATCGGCGTGCCGCTGGCGGACCACCGCGACCACCCCCTGTGGCGTGCGGGTGGTCGCGACGCGCCCGATGACCTCGTCGGTCACGGTGGTCAGCGGGGTGTCGGTGGCGGCCGCCGCCGCCGCGAGCGCGCCCACCTCGTCCTCGGTCGCGAGCACCTCGATCACGTCCCCGGTCGACAGCACGTCGGCGACCGCCCGTGGGCCCTCGACGAGGTAACGCCCGGCCGCGTCGCGCTCCTTGCGACGTGCGAGCGCCGCCGCCTCCTTCACCCGGGTGTTGCCGAGCGACGAGATGACCTCCCCGCCCCGCCGTCCGGTCACGCCTGGTCGGCCTGCTCCAGCGCGTCCTTGGCGGCGGTGACGAGGTGACCGAAGGACTCGGGATCGTTCACGGCCAGGTCGGCGAGGATCTTGCGGTCGACCTCTACCTCCGCGAGCCGCAGCCCGTGCACGAGCCGGCTGTAGGAGAGGCCCTCGTTGCGTGCCGCGGCGTTGATACGCGTGATCCACAGGCGGCGGAACTCGTGCTTGCGCTTGCGCCGGTCCCGGTAGGCGTACCGGTCGGCGTGCTGGACCGCTTCCTTGGCGGTCTTGAACCGGCGGCTGCGAGCTCCCCGGTAACCCTTGGCGCGCTCGAGGATCTCACGCTTCTTCTTCTTGCCGCTCGTTCCACGCTTCACGCGTGCCATCGTCGTGCCTTCCGTCGCGGTGCGCCGGACCTCGTGGTGGTGGGTCCGACCTACTCGTGCAGCAACTTGCGGACGCGCTTCGCCGGCCCCTGGTCGAGGGGTTCGGTGCCCGAGAGGCGACGCTTCCGGCTCGCCGACTTCTTCTCGAGCAGGTGGTTCTTGTTGCGCTTCTTCGACATGACCTTGCCGTTCTTCGTCACGCGGAAGCGCTTCTTCGCGCCGCTGTGCGTCTTCTGCTTCATCTCGTGCTCCTCCGGTCGCTCACGGTCGTCGGCGGACGTCGGGCGGGCGCGCGGGGGCGCGAGCGCGCACCGCGGCCGGCCCGCGGGTCGGTGGACGCACGGACGGGCGGGGGGTCAGCCCGTCGCGGCGGCCTCGGCGTCCTTCTGGCCGAGCTTGTGCGGTGCGAGGACCATCACCATGTTGCGGCCGTCGACCGTCGGGTGGGCCTCGACCGTCGCCAGGTCCTCCATGTCCTCGGCGAGGCGCTGCAGCAGGCCGCGACCGATCTCCGGATGGGTGACCTCACGCCCGCGGAACATGATCGTCGCGCGGACCTTCGCGCCGTCGCGCAGGAAGCGCTCGACGTGGCCCGCCTTGGTCCGGTAGTCGTTGTCGGAGATCTTCGGGCGCATCTTGATCTCCTTCACGACGATCTGCGTCTGCTTGCGGCGCGCCTCCTTCTCCTTCTGCGCCTGCTCGTACTTGTGCTTCCCGTAGTCCATCACGCGACAGACCGGCGGGCTCGCCTGAGCGGCGACCTCCACGAGGTCCATCTCGTGCTGCCGGGCGAAGCGCAGCGCCTCGGCCAGCGGGACGACACCGATCTGGTCGCCCTCCGGTCCGATCAGGCGGACCTCGCGCTCGTGGATGTCCTCGTTCAGCCGCGGTTCCTCGTCGTTGATCCTCGACCCTCCTCGTGTGCTCGATGCCGCCGGTCTCGATCGGCCGCTCGGGACGCGTTCGACGGTGACGTGCGAACGGCGGCCCGAGGGCCGCCGCTACCAGGACCGCCCGCCGGGCGCAGCGGCGCTCGGCGGTTGATCGTGGACCCGACGAGGCGGACCTGCCGGGTGGGAGACGTGGCGGCCTCCGCTTGTCTTCGGTTGTCGGTCCCGAGCCTACCAGCGACCCCACGGCCACGCCCCGGGCGACCGGGGCGGAGCGGACGGGGTCAGCGCCCGGGGATCCACAGGCGTGAGGCGGCGTCGCCCGAGCCGCTCTGCTGCTGGCCCGGCCGCTGACCCTGGCTCGGCGTGGGCGCGTCTGCGTCGGACACCTCGCCGGTGGCGGCATCGTCGGCCAGCGTCGCCGCCTCCTCGGGCGGCAGCTTGCCCTCGTCACGCAGCTTGGTCAGCTGCTTCTCGGCGTCCACCTGGGCGACGCGGAGCTGGCTCAGGGCGGTCGTCATCTGCTGGCTCAGGTCGTCGTCCACCCGCTCGCCGACGGCTTCGGCGAGCGCCGTGGCCGCGTCGATGAGCAGGCGCGCGTCCTCGCGGCCGAGCTTCACCTCCGCGCCGCTGGCCAGCACCGAGAAGGCCTGGGCGACCAGCTCGTCGGGCGCCGCCTGCCGGAGCTGGGCGAGGTAGGCGCGGATCTGCTCCTCGCTGGGCTGCTCTCCGCCGCCACCGGCCGCGGCGCCCGGTACGGCGGCGCCCGGTCCGGGCTGGCCGGGTACGTCTGCGGGTCCCTGGCTCATGGTCTCCTCGTCGGTCGCGGTCGCTAGGCGTTGACGTCGTGCTGCGTGACGCCGCCGCGCGGCTCGTCGGCCTCCTCGCGGTGGGCGCTATGCGTCCCGAAGCGCGTGTCCCGGTACGCGGAGCGCACGATCACAGCAGCGAACAGCAGGCCCAGCACCAGCGCCAGCAGGACCCCACCGACCGTTCCGCGGGTGCCCGCCTCGGGCCGCGTCGTGGCCTGGGCGGCCGCCGGCAGGGCGGTGACGACGAGCACGGTGAGGCTCGCGGGGAGGACGGTCAGGATGCGGCGCACGTCTGGATCTCCTGGTTCACGGTCGGTCGCGGCGGATCGGATCGGTCCGGAGGTCGCTGGCCCCATCGTAACGCCGGGCCCGACGCACCTGGCAACCGGGGTCCCGTCCGCCGGTCACGGACCCCGGCGCGTCGCTCAGGACACGATCTTCGTGATCGGGACCTCCAGGATCCCGGACGCGCCGCGCTGCTTCAGCTCGGGGATGAGCAGGTTCACACCGTCGGTGTCGACCACCGTCTCCACCGCGAAGCCGCTGCCACGGGCGAGCTGGTTGATGGTCGGCGACTTCAGGCTCGGCAGGAGGTCGAGCACCCCCTCGAGGTCCTCCTCGGCGACGTTCAGCTTGAGCAGGACCCGTCCGCGTGCGTCGATCGCGCCGAGCAGGAGCGTGCGGATGTCGTCCATCGCGGCCCGCTTCTCGGGGTCCTCCGCGGCCCGGGGGTTCGCGATCAGCTCCGTCCGCGACACGAGCAGCTCGCCGATGATCTTCAGCCCGTTCTTGCGCAGCGTCGACCCGGTCTCGGTGACGTCCACGCACGCGTCGACGATGTTGCCGACCTTCGCCTCCGTCGCCCCGTACGACAGGAACACCTCGACCTTCTTGCCGCGCGCCTCGAAGAAGCGGCGGGTCAGCTCCGGGAGCTCGGTGGAGACCCGGATCCCGTCGGGGACGTCGTCGAGGGACTCCCACGCCGACTCCTGCGGGACGGCGAGCACGACCCGGATCGGGTTGGACGTCCGCTTCGAGTAGTGCAGCTCCGTCAGCGACGTCACCGTCGCGCCGGTCTCCTCGATCCAGTCCCGCCCGGTGATGCCGAGGTCGAAGAAGCCCTCCTCGATGTAGCGGGGGATCTCCTGGGGGCGCAGGATCGCGACCTCCCCGATGCGGGGGTCGTCGATGCGCGCGAAGTAGTCCCGCGAGCTGGCGCGGTGGAGCTTCAGGTCGGCGTCCTCGAACAGCTGCAGGGTCGCCGTCTCGAGCGAGCCCTTCGGGATCACGAGCTTCAGCACTGCCGTCTCCGTTGTCGTCGTCAGAGCTACGGCCGTCGTCTCACAGCCGGGTGAGGAGGTTCGCGACCTCCACGGCGGACAGCGCGGCCTCCTCGCCCTTGTTGCCGGCGTCGCCGCCGGCACGCGCCCGCGCCTGCTCCTCCGTGTCGGTGGTGAGCAGCCCGAAACCGACCGGGACGCCGTGCTCGCGTGCCACCGCGGCGATGCCGTGGGTCGCGGCGCCCGCGACGTAGTCGAAGTGGGGGGTCTGCCCGCGGACGACCGCACCCAGCCCGACGAGCGCCTGGTAGCGACCGCTCGCGGCGAGCCGGTCCAGCACCACCGGGAGCTCGAACGCCCCCGGCACCCAGTGGACCTCGATGTCGTCGCGGTCGGCACCGTGGCGGGTCAGGGCCGTGACCGCCCCGTCGACGAGCGCACCGGTCACGTCCTCGTGGAAGCGACCGGCGACGACGCCGACGCGCAGGCCGGAGGCGTCGACCGCCGGCGGATCCGGGCGCCCCTCCTTCACCCTGCCTCCTCGTCCGGCGCGTCGGGGGTGACGAACGGCGCGAACGCGAGCCCCTCGCGCACGACCTGCGCCTGGCGCGCGAGGTCGCCGACGCCGGTCGAGGCCGCACGCTCACCCGGACCGGCGCTGAAGACGTGTCCGAGCTTGTCGCGCTTCGTCGCGAGGTAGAAGGCGTTCGCCGGCGACGACCGTACCTGCAGCGGGAGGCGCTCCACGACCTCCAGGCCGAAGCCCTCGAGACCGGCGCGCTTCGCCGGGTTGTTGGTCATGAGGCGCAACGTCGTCAGGCCGAGATCGGCGAGGATCATCGCCCCGATGCCGTAGTCACGTGCGTCCGCCGGGAGGCCGAGCGCGAGGTTGGCCTCGACCGTGTCGTGACCGTCGTCCTGCAGCTCGTAGGCCTGCAGCTTGTGGCTCAGGCCGATCCCGCGACCCTCGTGGCCGCGCAGGTAGACCACCACGCCCCGGCCCTCCTCGGCGATCCGCGCCATCGCGAGGTCCAGCTGCGCACCGCAGTCGCAGCGCTGCGAGCGGAAGACGTCCCCGGTGAGGCACTCGGAGTGCATGCGCACGAGCACGTCGCGACGCCCCTCGGCGTCGCCGAGGACCAACGCGATGTGCTGCTGGTCGCCGACGGTGGTCTCGTAGCCGACCGCGCGCCACTCGCCGTAGGCGGTCGGCAGGACGGTCTCGGCGACGCGGCGCACGAGCCGCTCGCGCTCGTGCCGGTAGGCCACGAGGTCGGCGATCGAGATGATGCGCAGGTCGTGCGCCGCGGCGAACTCGACCAGCTCGGGCAGCCGGGCCATCGTGCCGTCGGGGTTCACCACCTCGCAGAGCACGCCCGCCGGGTACAGGCCAGCGAGCCGTGCCAGGTCCACCGCCGCCTCGGTGTGACCCGGGCGGCGCAGCACCCCGCCCTGCTGGTAGCGCAGCGGGAAGATGTGGCCAGGTCGGACGAGGTCGTCGGCGGTCGCGTCCTCGTCGATCAGCGTGGCGATCGTGCGGGCACGGTCGGCGGCGCTGATCCCGGTGGTCACGCCGTCGGCGGCGTCGACCGAGACGGTGAAGGCGGTGCGGTGCGACTCGCGGTTCTCCTCGACCATCATCGGGATGTCGAGCTCGTCGAGGCGCGCCCCGAGCAGGGGGACGCAGATCACCCCGCTGGTGTGGTTCACCATGAACGCGATCTTCTCCGGTGTGACGTGCTCGGCCGCGAGGATCAGGTCGCCCTCGTTCTCCCGGTCGGCGTCGTCCACCACCACGACCATCCCGCCGTCGCGGACGACCTCGGCCGCCTCCTCGATCGGGGCGAAGATGTCATCCACGGTCGGCCTCCGGACTGCGCTCGGCGAGCAGGCGCTCGACGTACTTCGCCACGATGTCGACCTCCAGGTTGACCGGTTGCCCGGGCTGCAGCGAGCCGAGGGTCGTGACCTCGGTGGTGTGCGGGACGAGACCGGCGGTGAACCAGCTGGCGTCCGGCGCATCGGCGACGGCGACGACGGTCAGGCTCACCCCCTGGACACCGATGGACCCCTTGGGGACGAGGTAGGGCGCGACGGCCGCCGGAGCCCCGATGCGCAGCTCGGTCGTCCCCGGCCGGTCGTCGCGCTCGAGGACCTCGCCGACCCCGTCGACGTGCCCCTGCACCAGGTGTCCGCCGAAGCGGCCGTCGGCGGCCAGCGGCCGCTCGAGGTTCACACGGGAGCCGGCCGCGAGCCCGCCGAGCGCCGTCGCGCGCAGCGTCTCGCCCATGAGGTCGGCCGTGAACCCGCCCTCGTCGAGCTGTGACACCGTGAGGCAGCAGCCGTCGACCGCGATCGACGACCCCAGCTCCGCGTCGCCGAGCACGCGCTCGCACGCCACCGAGAGCCGGGCGCGGTCGTCGCCGCGCTCGAGCGCGACGACCCGGCCGACCTCCTCCACGATGCCCGTGAACACGTCCACCTCCTAGGCCGCGGCGGCCGGTCGGGCGACCACCTCGAGGTCGGGCCCGAGGCGTCCCACGTGCGCGATGCGCCAGCGGGAGCGGTCGTCGATGGTCGCCGCCCCCGGCCCGGCGACGGCCGGCAGCCCGCCGCCGCCGATGATCGCGGGCGCGACGTGGAGGATCAGGCGGTCGACCAGCCCGGCCGCGAGCAGACCGCCGGCCAGCGTCGGCCCACCCTCCACGAGCACGCCGTGCGCTCCGCGGGCGGCCAGCTCCCGCAGCGCCGGTTCGAGCGCGACACCGCCGTCGTGACCGGCGGCGGGGTCGCCGACCACGATCTCGGCGCCGGCGGCCTCCACCTCGTCCCGCCACCGGCCTTCGGCGTGCTCCGTGGTCACGATCAGCGCCCCGCGTGCCACGAGGCGGCTGTCGGCCGGCGTGCGGCCCCGGGCGTCGAGCACGACGGGCAGCGGCTGGCCCCCCACCGGTTCGACGTGGCGGACGGTCAGCTCGGGATCATCCGCGAGCACGGTCCCGGAGCCGACGACGACCCCGTCCACCTCCGCTCGCAGGGCGTGCACGGCGGTGCGGGCGTCCGGCGAGGTGATCCAGCGGCTCGAGCCGTCGCGCGCGGCCGCGCGACCGTCGAGGGTCTGCGCGAGCTTCAGGGTGACGTGCGCACGACCGGTCTCGTGCACGTGGAAGAAGACCTCGTTCTGCTCGCGCACCCGACCGGCGCCGTCCCCGCGACGCACGGCGACGCCGGCCGCCCGCAGCTGCTCGGCGCCGCCGGTGGCCGTCGGGTTCGGGTCCGACGCGGCGAAGACGACCTCGGTGACCCCCGCCTCGATGAGGGCCCGGACGCACGGACCGGTGCGACCGCGGTGCGCACACGGCTCGAGCGAGACGTACGCGGTCGCGCCCCGGGCGTCGGAGCCGGCGTCGGCGAGCGCAACGACCTCCGCGTGGTCCGCACCGGCGGCCCCGTGCCAGCCCTCGCCGACGACGCGGCCGTCGCGCACGAGGACGCAGCCGACCGTGGGGTTCGGGCTCGTGCGGCCGCGTCCACGGTCGGCGAGGTCGATCGCCCGGGCGAGGAAGTCGCCGTCCTCGGCCGGAGCGTCCGAGCGGGGGGTGATGTCCACGCGAGGTGCCTCCTCACGGACCGACGAGGATGCTACCTGCCGCCCGCGCGAGCTCCGATCCGACCGTCTCAGTCGGTCCGCCGGTCGATGGCGTAGTTGGAGCGCTGCGCCTCGGCTCTCTTGGCGTGGCGCTTCGCGAAGTTCTTCATCTCGGTCGCGATCTCGACCAGCTGCCGGTGGTCCTCGAGGTCGCGCTCGGTGGTCGTGACCACCCCGATCGAGACCGTCACCGGCGGGTAGCGCTCCATCTCCCCCTGGCGGTTCGGCACCTCGACGTAGCCGCGCTCCCGGTCCTCCTCGTCGTAGATCGCGGGTGCGCGCTCGTCGAAATCCAGCGCGGTCTGCCGTGCGATCGCCTCCGCACGCTCCGGGGAGGTGATCACCGCGAAGTCGTCACCGCCGATGTGACCGAGGAACGTCCGCTCGTCGCCGAGCTCGTTGGACGTGCGCCGCAGCACGTCCGCGAGGAGGTTGATGAGGTCGTCCCCGCGTATCCAGCTGTAGCGGTCGTTCACCGACTTGAAGTGGTTCATGTCGGCGTACAGCACCGCGAAGTCCTCGCCCTCCTCTCCCCGCCGCACGAGCTCCTGCTGGATGCGCACGTTGCCGGGCAGCCCGGTCAGCGGCGACAGGCTGCCGGTCTGCCGGGAGCGCCGCAGCGCCGAGCTGACCCGCGCGACGAGCTCGTCGGCGTCGAACGGCTTGGTGACGTAGTCGTCCGCACCGTCGGTCAGACCCGACACCTTGTCGTCCAGCTGGGCCTTCGCCGTCAGTATGACGATCGGGATGTGGCTGTACCGGGCGTCGCCGCGGAGCCGGCGCACGACCTCGAACCCGTCCAGGTTCGGCATCATCACGTCGAGGACGATGAGGTCGGGGACGACCTCCTCCACCGCCTGGATGCCCGCGGCCCCGTCCTCCGCGGCGATCACCTCGTAACCGGCGAGCTCCAGGGTGATCTCGACGACGCTGCGCACGTCGGCGTCGTCGTCCACGACGAGGATGCGGTCAGCCACGGGGGCGGGATCCGGTCGTCGAGGGCTGCGCGGCGTCGAGGATCGCTCTGGCCGCGGCCGCGCGGTCCGGCTGCCCGAAGATCGCCGAGCCGGCGACGAGGGTGTCCGCCCCGGCGGCGACGCAGCGGCCGGCCGTCTCGGTCGAGACCCCACCGTCCACCTCGATGCGCAGATCGTAGTCGTGCTCGTCACGGAGCTCGACCGCGCGGCGGACGTTGTCGAGACCCTCGGGCATGAACGACTGGCCCGCGAAGCCGGGCTCCACGGTCATGCACAGCACCATCTCCACGTCGGCGAGCAGGTCGGCCCAGTCGTCGATCCGCTGGCTGGGCCGGATCACGACGCCGACCTGGGCGCCGGCGTCCCGCAGCACCTCGATCACGCCGCCGGGATCCTCGTCGGTCTCCGGGTGGAAGGTGACGAGGTCGGAGCCGACCGCCGCGAACTGGGGCCCGTACGTTCGCGGGTCGGTGATCATGAGGTGCGTGTCGAAGGGCAGGTCGGTCGCCTCGCGGAGCCACCGCACGACGGTCGGGCCGATGGTCAGGTTCGGCACGTAGTGGCCGTCCATCACGTCGACGTGCAGCAGGTCCGCTTCGCCTTCGATCTGGGCGATCTCGTCGGCGAGACGTGCGAAGTCGGCCGAGAGGATCGACGGGGACAGCCGAAGCTGGTATGGCTCCATGGCCTACATGGAACCACACCGCGCCCCCCGTCGGCGGTCACCTGCTCGTCGGCTGGCCGCCGGCGCTCACGCCGGGTAACGGCCGCGGCGGAGGACGGCGATGTACATCCCGTCGGTCCCGTCGCGGTGCGGCCAGAGCTGACGCTCGGATTCCGCCGCGAACGCCCCGTCGAGCCGGTCCAGGCTGTCGCGGGTCACCGCCGCGGTCTCCTCGCGCGTCCAGGTGCACGCGGCGTAGACGAGGCGTCCGCCGGGGCGCACGAGCCGCGCCCCGCCGACGACGAGCTCGACCTGGAGCGCCGCCAGTCCGACCGCGTCCGACCGGCTGCGACGCCACCGGGCCTCGGGGCGCCGTCGACCGGTCCCGAGCCCGGTGCACGGCGCGTCTACCAGGACCGCGTCCGCGGTCTGCGCCCCCAGCGGCGGGCGGGTGCCGTCCCCGACCACCGTGCGGACCGCCGCCCCGACGTGGTCCGCGAGCTCCGCGACGAGCTGCGCCCGGTGGTGGTGGAGCTCGTTCGCGATGACGGTCCCGCCCGGCGCGGCCAGCTCGGCGAGGTGCGTCGCCTTCCCGCCGGGTCCGGCGCAGAGGTCGACGATGCGCTCACCGGGGGCCGGGTCGACCGCGTGGGCGACCACCATCGACGCCTCGTCCTGCACCACCGCGCGCCCCTCCCCGACGGCCGGGACCCGCCGCGGGTCGGCGCCGGGCACACGCACGGCCTCGGGCGCGTGCTCGCCGGGGGCAGCGTCGAGACCGGCCTCGCACAGCTCGGCCACGAGCGCGGCGTGGTCACCGACCGCCCGGAGGGTCACGCCGGGCGGGTCGTTGTCGGCGACCAGCGCCCGCTCGGCCTCGTCGGCACCGAGGCGGTCGACGAGCTCGCTGACGATCCAGCGTGGGTGCGCGGTGGTGAGCGCGAGGTGCCCGACCGGATCGGACCCGCGGTCCGGCCAGGGCAGGTCGTCGCGGCGCGCCAGGGCGCGCAGCACGCCGTTCACGAACCCGGCCGCTCCCCCCGCCCGTGCCGCGGGGACCGCCTCCCGGGCCAGGCGCACCGTGGTGTCCACCGCCGCCCTCGCCGGGACGTCGGTGCGCATGATCTGGAGGGCCCCGAGCCGCAGCAGGCGCCGCAGGGGCCGCTCGACGTCGTCGAGGTCGCGGTCCAGAACCTGGCTCAGCGCCCAGTCGAGGGTCCCCTCCCACCGCAGCGTGTCGTAGGCGAGGTGGCTCGCGAACGCGCGGTCGCGCGCGGCGGGCAGGTCGGCGACCGCGTCCGGGACCGTGAGCGTGCTGTACGCGTCGCGCTCGTCGACGGCCGCGAGCGCCTCCAGCGCGGCGCGGCGAGCCGGCAGCCCGGTGTCGCCGGTCACCCGCCGTCGCCCCCGAGCCGCTCCCCCGCCTCCGGTTGGTAGCCGTTCACGAACGAGGTCCCGTCCATCGCGGCCTTGCCGGCCGGCTGGACCTCGGTGAGCACGACCACGCCGTCGCCCGCTCGGACCACCGGTCCGTCGTCGTCGGTCCCGACGACCGTCCCCGGCTCGCCGTTCGAGCCGGCCGTACCGGCGGTCCGGGCCCGCCACACCTTCAGGGACCGGCCGCGGAAGGTCGTGTGCGCGCCGGGGCTCGGGTTGGCGCTGCGCACCAGGTTCACCACGTCGCGCGCGCCTCCGGACCAGTCGATCGCGACGTCGTCCCGATCGATCTTCGGCGCGAGCGTCACCCCCTCGTCGGGCTGCGGGCGGGGCCGATCGCCGGCGGCGAGCCGACGCACGCTGCGGACCAGCTGCGGCGCCCCGAGCTCCGCGAGGCGCTCCAGCAGCTCCCCGGCGGTCTCGTCCGGGCCGATCGGGACCTCACGCTGCTCCAGGATCGGGCCGGTGTCCATCCCCTCGTCCAGGACGAACGTGGTGAGCCCGGTCACCTCGTCCCCCGCGCGGATCGCGTGCTGCACCGGCGCTGCGCCGCGCCACCGCGGCAGGAGCGAGAAGTGCAGGTTCACCAGCCCGTGCCCCGCGGTCGCGAGGACCTCGGGGCGCAGGATCGCGCCGTAGGCCACCACCGCACCGGCGTCGAGGCCGAGCGCCGCCAGGTCGTCGACGATCTCGGCCGGACGTTGCGGCTGCCACACCGTGAGTCCGAGGTCGCCGGCCGCGACCTTCACCGGCGGGGGCCGGGGCTCCCGCGAGCGTCCCCGGGGGCGATCCGGGTTGGTGACGACCGCCGCGATCTCCACGTCGTCGGCGGCGGCCAGCGCCCGCAGGGACGGGACCGCCACGTGGGGCGTGCCGAGGAAGACGATGCGCACCGTCAGCGCTCACCCAGGCGGGAGCCGCGCGGACCGGCCGGCGGACGACCGTCCTGGGGGTGGTCGAGCAGCGCGTTGGGGTCCCTAGCGGCGGTGCCGTCGCCCTCCAGCTGCATCTCCCGCATCCGCCGGAGGGCCTCCTTGCGGTCGTGCCGCGCGAGGTGGTCGATGAACAGGATCCCGTTCAGGTGGTCGATCTCGTGCAGGAAGATGCGGGCGAGGAACCCCTCGGCATCGCGCA